>JBGTHI010000268.1:0-8053 GCA_041746295.1 Myxococcaceae bacterium | reverse complement strand
AAGTTTCAGCACTTTGGCGCATTTATTAAGAAGGATAGCTGGGGCGCGTATGAAGAGTATCTAGGCAACGAGCATTTGCAAAAACAGGGCCTCGCGCCGCGGACGGAGATCACGGTTTATTGGAAGCCGGCTGCCCCCGCTCGCGGGCCAGGGTCAGGAACGCGGCCTTCAACGCCTCCAGCCGAAGGGTCGCCCGCGCCTTGGCGGCGGCCAGCGACTCACCGGGCGCCATCGTCTCCTTCAGCTCGTAGTAGTACTTGATCTTCGGCTCGGTGCCGGAAGGGCGCAGCGTCACCCGGCCGCCCCCCTTTAGCTCGTAGGCCAGCACGTTGGAGGTGGGGAGGGTCAGCGCGGTCACCCGACCCTCGCCCACCCGCTCGCGCTTTTGGTAGTCCAGCCGAGCCGCGACATCGCAATCGCCGATCCGGTCGGCCGGCCGCTCCCGGAAGCCGGTCATCACCTTCTTGATTAACGCCGCACCTTCGACCCCGGGAAAGGTGAAGCCCTGCGTCTCTGCCGCATAGTAGCCGTGGCGGCGCTGGATCTCTTCCAGGTAGTCCAGCACCGTAACGTTCCGCGATCGGCACCAGGCGGCCAGATCGGCGAAGACCAGCGCCGAGCCAATGCCGTCTTTGTCCCGCGCCACATCGCCCACGGTGTAGCCCAGCGCCTCCTCGAAGCCGGCCAGGAACTCCGCCCCTTCCGACTTCTCCCGCGCCATCGCCTTGTGGGCGATCCACTTGAAGCCGGTCAACGTCTCGTCGTAGAGCACCCCCAGCTCCCTGGCCATCGAGCCCAGCTGTGATGATGAGACAATGGTGGTGATCACCAGCGGCTTCTTCGGCTTCGGCTGCTTCTGGGTGATCAGATAGTGGCAAATCAAGAGCCCCAGCTCGTTGCCGGTCAGCGCTCTCAGCGCGCCGCTGCGATCGCGGACCATCGCCGCCAGCCGGTCGGCATCCGGGTCGTTGGCCAGCACGATGTCCGCCTTCACCTTCTCGGCGAGCGCGACGGAAAGGTCCATCGCCCCGGGCTCTTCCGGATTGGGGAAACGGACCGTGGGGAAGAGGCCGTCCGGCCTATGCTGCTCGGCCACCGGGTGATACTGCCTATAGCCGGCACGGCGCATTGCCTCATCCATCCAGAGGCCGCCCACGCCATGCATTGCGGTGTAGACCACGGTGAGATCGTCCGGGACCTGCTTGTAGAGCCGGAGCGCCTGGATCGCCTGATGGTAGGACTCGATCACAGTGTCCGGGACCTGCTTCCAGAGCCCCTTGGCTTCGGCCTCGGCGCGCGCCATCAGCGGGACCCTATTGGCCGCCTCAACCTTGGCGATCGCCGCGGCGATCCCGCTGTCGTTGGGCGGGACGATCTGGGCACCGTCACCCCAGTAGACCTTGTAGCCGTTGTACTCCGGCGGGTTGTGGCTGGCGGTCACCATCACCGCGGCGGCCGCTTTGAGCTGGATGGTCGCGAACGAAGTGACCGGGGTGGGCACCAAGTCCCTGAAGACGAGCGCGGGGATTCCCTCGGCCGCGAGCACCGCAGCGGCGTCTTGGGCGAACTCGGGGCTCATCCTCCGGCCGTCCCGCCCGATCACCACCCCCCGGGAGGCGACATCGGGGACCTTCTCTTTGAGATAGCGCGCCAGGCCGGCCGTGGTGCGCCGTACCACCGCCCGGTTCATCCGGTTGGGTCCGGCGCCGATCACCCCGCGCAGTCCCGCGGTGCCGAACTCGAGTGTGCCGCTGAAGCGGTCTTTCAGCTCCGCCTCCGATTTGACGTCCAGCGCCTCCAGAAGCTGCGCCAGCTCGTGCGCCGCCGCCAAGTCGGGATCCGAGTCGCGCCATTGCTCGGCTGCAGACCGAAGCTCCTGTGGGTCCATGCTGTCTTGCTCCTTGAAAGTCGGCTAGCCGCCCAGGAAGAGGAAGGCGACGCCGAACTGGTAGCCGAGGTAGCCGGCCAAGGGTCGATTGTCGACCGCGAGATGGGTGTCGATCGAGCTGACTATCGGGTAGACAACCCCCAGCTCGGGCATGATCCGGAAGGTGTCGCCCACCTTAAGCGACACGCCGATCGAGGCCCCGGCGTAGAGCGCGTGGCCACCCTTCGCGTTATCGCTGCCCGCCACCACCCACTCCACCAGCTTCGGGCCCAGGACTAACTGGGACCCTCCGCTCAGGCCAAAGCCCATCAGGAGGGGCACCGACACATGGAGCGAAGCGCCGGAGGGGGTACCCACCGGGACGAAGAAGCCTCCGATTGAGGGAGCCAAGGAGAGGATGAAACCCACCTCATCCGGCCGGGTCATCTGAAACTTCGACTGCAGCTCGAAGCCGGCCGAGCCCAGGCGAAAACCCACGTCCATCCGTTCGCGCAGGCCGTAGCGCGCCGCCACATCGAGCCGCGGGTAGAGGTAGGGAGCACTCCCTTTGGCCCCACCCCAGACGCTGGGCTCGACCGCCACTTGAAGCCCACCCTCACCCAGGGTATTGGCGGTCTGAAAGGTATTCAGCCCCGCGCAGCCACCCGTGAAAGCGGAGGCGGCTGCGGCTGCGAAGAAGAGTGACGCCGCGCTCAGCCACCTGGGACCGCAGATCCGCATGGCGGGTGAGCATATCGCCTTGAGGAATGGTCGGGCCCGAATTTATTGACTTGGGATGGGGCTGTCGCTAAGTGGCGCCGCATGGCCGCGAAGGACCTCGGAAACAAGTTCGTCTGCTTCAAGTGCTCGGCGAAGTTCTACGACCTGAAGAAGCCGGATCCCGTCTGCCCCAAGTGCGGTGCCGATCAGCGGGAGAACCCCGCTCTGAAGGCGCCTACCGAGGGCCGACGCGGACGGCTGGCCGCGGTTCCCAAGGTGATCGAGCCGACGGCGGCGCCCGAGGAAGGCGAGTCGGAGTCGGTGCTCGAGGACGAAGAGGACATCGACGAATTCGAGGAAGTCGAAGAGGGCGACCTCCCGGCGGACGAAGACGAGCCGTAAGGCGAGCGGCATCCTCAGCGGAGCTCGACCGCTTTCCAGCCCGAGTCGAGCCGAGCCGGCTGTCCGGAGGCCACCTCGATCTGAACGCTCCGCTCCGGGAAGCGCTCATGCCAGAGGTGCACGGTCTGCTTTCCTTCAGGGACCTTCTCGATCCGGAACTGGCCGTCCGCACCGGTCTGCGCAAACCACGGGTGGTCGAAGCTCCTCACCCACGCCTTCATCCAGGGATGGACATCGCAGCCGACCGCGAATGACGTGGACCGCTCCGGCAGGGACTTGACCGTCTTCATTCCGGCGAATGGCATCGCCAGGTTGAACCAGGTCCGCGTTCCCTCTCCCGCCCGAACGTTGTGAAGCAGATCGTCCGAGTTTCGCACCTCCAGCATGTCGCCGGCACGCGCAGTCACCACCCGGGGCGAGTAGGCGCAGCGGCGCTGGTCCAGGATCACCGTCGCCGCCGGCTGGTTCGGTCCCCGGGGTAGCGCCGGCGCGTCCAGCCACACCACCGCATCTTGAAGGCCGTCCTCCTGGCCAATCACCGCGCTCCTGGCTTCCGAGTTCCGACCACAGAGCTTGGTCACCGCTGGCGGAAGCGGCGCGGGCGGTTCCTTCGGAATTGACCCTGTCACCCGAATGCGACCTACGAGGGAGCCTGGGGTACCCGAGGGGGCGGGCGAGCGTGGCGCGAGGGAGGCGGCTGCGTCCGCGGCGCTCCGCGGCGTTTGCTCTCGACAGCCGACGCCCCAAAGGGCGAAGGCTATCCACGTCCCGTTCCGCACCCGCCTCATCATCGCTCGCCTCAGTGTCTCTCCCGCCCATATGCACGGGTGTTGGATTCACGCCAACCTTGTTGGTAGAAGGATTCACTTCGCTCGAAAAAGATCGCGTTGGGGAGGCTTGTACGTTGCGGGAAAAATTGATGGCTCTAGCGGACCTCCAGAAGGTCGACATGGAAGCGGCAGCGCTTCGGAAGGCGGGTGAGGGTTACCCCCTTCAGCTGTCGGATCTGGAGAAGGAGCTGGTCTCGGCGCGCAGCGCGGTTGAAGCAGAGCGGAACCGGCTGAGCGACATTGAGCGCCAGCGGCGGGAGTTAGAGAGCAACATCGCCAGCGAGAAGGAGAAGGTGAAGAAGTGGGAGGCGCGGCTCGCCGAGCAGCGCTCGCCCCGGGAATACGCCGCGCTCGCCCGGGAGATCGACATCGCCCGCAAGTCCAACGTGACTCTGAGTGAGACCCTGATCGAGCTGGGCAAGAGCTACACCGTGCAGCTGGAGACGGTGAAGGGCAAGGAGCGGGAGCTGGGTTCCCGCCAGCGGTCGATTCAGGAGAGGATCGAGCAGGTGCGGCAAGCGATCGCGTCGACCAACGAGAAAGTCCGCAAGATCGAGAGCGGCCGGCCCGCGGCCGCCGCACAAGTCGACCGCACCCTGATGCAGCGGTACGATCAGGTCCGCAAGAAGCGGATGCCCGCGTTGGTCGCGGTCAAGGCCGCCACCTGCCAGGGCTGCAACATGAACATTCCGCCGCAGCAGTACAATACGCTGGTCGCCTCACGCGGGACCGACGTTTGTCCCACCTGCCACCGCCTGGTCTACGCCGCGGAAGCGCTCGAGCCGGCCGCCTCCGCCCCCTCCGAGTAGCGCCAACCCGACTTCAATCCTGAATGAGCGTCCTCAAGGAAGCGGAGATCCTTCGCTACATCGCCGGTGAGGAGGCACTCTCCCGCACCCTTGAGGCGTTCCCGGAAGTGAGTCGGGAGAAGCTGAAACGGGTGCTGGAGCATGTCGCTGCCTTCTACGAGGCGACCTCCAGCACCGAGACCCACGAGTCTCCCGAGGTCACCCCGTCCTTTCACCGCCGGCTTCGCGTCTATTCGGACGGCGCGGCGCGTGGCAATCCCGGCCACTCCGGGGCGGGCGCGGTGCTGGTGGAGCCCTCCGGTCAGGTCGTGGACCGGCTGGGCAAGTACCTGGGCGTCCAGACCAACAATTACGCCGAGTACATGGGGCTGCTGCTGGGGCTGAAGCGCGCCCGCGAGATGGGCGTGAGCGAGATCGAGGTCTTCGCCGACAGTGAGCTGATGATTCGCCAGCTGGGTGGCCGCTATCAAGTGAAGAGCCCGTCGCTGCGACCTCTCTACGAAGAGGCGCTGAAGCTCCTGAACCACTTCTCGCGGGTAAAACTGGTCCACGTCCCCCGCGAGATGAACACCGCCGCCGATGAAATGAGCAACCGGGCGATCGACGAGCGGTTATAGATTGAGGTCATGGGCGAACCCCTTGAGAGCTTCAGCAGCTTGCTTCTGCCCTTGCGCTACCGCGATGCGCTGTTCAGCCGCTACTCGTAGCTTCTGACTTCAGCCATCTGAACTTCGAGTTCCTCCTCGGTAGCCGATTCCTTACGGTAGAGACGGAGAAGACGTTCCTTCTGACGTTGTAGAGCGTCCAGCTCCTTCTCAGCCGAGGCGACCTGGGCATCCCACGGATTGCCTTCGTCAGGGTCCAGTCCAAGTCCAGCAGCTTCACGGAGAAGTTCGGGGTCACGAAGGACAGCTTCAACCCGCTTCCACACCACTGCGTCTACGTCGTTCGCATTGTGCTGAACGCCCGCGCACTCTGGCTCAGCAAACTTCGCGTCTACCCGGTTGTGCCACCGCCAGCGCCGGGATTGTCGAGGTCGGTGGTCGTCACAACGCCCTACTTGCTACTGAGCCCGAACGTGGAGGCGTGGACGGAGTACCTGACCCGAACGCTTCCGAAGACCCAGCGTAAGGACCACGGCGACGCGTATCGCTATCTTATGAAGTTCGGGCTCCAACCGAACTACTGGCCCGAGTATGTCTTCGAGAGATACGTCAACCACCGCCCGGACGTGATTTTCCTACGGGGGCTCCTCGATGTTCCCGAGAGCCGACCTCACTCGCGGGTTAATGCGTAAGGCTACCGGACCTTCCCCACGGTGCGGTCAGCGGCTTTCAGGTCGAACGCCTCGGGATCGAACTCCCCACCGACCCACTCGGCAAGATCCTCGTGCTGTTCGTGCTTGGGGTCGCTGAGGGCCTCCAGCAGGTTCATGTAGCCGGGGACGCCGCCACAGTCCTCGGGAGGGCAGGCGCGAGCGCCACCGATGCAGCGCGGGTACTTGGTTCCGCCGACCGGGGCGGCGACCTTCTCCACCGCGACCTCGTGCATCCAATCGTCCCCGAGGTCGTAGATGTACGTGAGCTTCTTGCCCGCCTTGGCGAGTAGTTCCGCGACCGTGATCTTGCGCTCGTCCTCGGTGGGTGGACCGAAGTCGTCACTGCTGGGCACGCCGTACATCTGCTTGCCCACCCTGAACAGGTGCATGTGGCAGTCCTCCCAGCCCATCACCGCCTGAATGATACGGTGGAGCTTGCCGAGGGTCGTGTCGCCACGGACTTCGACCGAGCGCCAGATCTCGGGCTCAAGGTCGGTGAGGGTGATCTTCAGCGTATAGACGGCGGCAGCAGGGACAGGAGGCTTCTTCGGCATGGGCACCTCGATGGAAGCGCCTTCTACCACCCACCGGTCGTCTACGCAGCAAGCGCCTCGCCACAGAATCGGCACTTCACCGCCTCGGCCTTTACGAGTTCGGCGCAAGTTGAGCACTTCTTCATATCGCCCAACTGAATCGCCTGCCGCTCAACCTCCTTCGCGACGGGTTTGCGGCCCAGCTCGACGCCAAGCACGTCCAGTTGATCGAGCATGGTAAGACGAACGCGACTGTGGCATCGCTCGTTGGCCTCGCACGGGCTTTGAAAGCGCCCCTGAAGGACTTGTTCGAGGGCATCTAACTCCGGGACTTCCGCTCACCAGCGAACATTTACCTGGTGCTGTCGGTTAGTTCTGGAGTCAGGTGCGGCACCGGATTACTCTGGAGGACGCGAGGTCGTTGCTGCATCTTTACGAGGCGTAGCGGCCTCCAGTGAGGATGGGACGGCGCGCGTGGAACTCGACTACAGACTGGTACTGGACAGCTTCTCGGACGCCGTCGTGGCGTCGGACGGAAGCGACCGTATCAGCTACGTCAACGCGGCGGCTGAGCGCCTTCTTGGCTGGAAGCGAGAGGAGCTACTCGGGAAGCCCCTCACTACGCTCATGCCTCCCCGGATGCATGTCGCACACGAGGCTGGGTTTCACCGTTTCATCGAAACACATCGCGCTCGCATCATCGGTAAACCCGTTCGTGTTCCCGCCCTTCACCGGGACGGCACCGAACTCGACATTGAGTTGACGCTGACGGCGTTTCAGACAGGCACGGAAGATTTGATCGTGGCCTCCATGCGCGACCTTCGAGAGCGGGTCGAGCTTGAGCGCCAACTTACCTCTCAGCGCCACCTCATCGCGCAGTACGAGGTGGTCAGCATACTTTCCGAGTGCAGGACGTTCGAGGACGCCGCTCCCAAGGTGCTTCGAGCCATTGCCGAGGCCCTAGAGTGGGACGTGGGCCTATTCTGGAAAGCGAACAATGACAACTTCAGACTCACCGCTGAAGCCTTCTGGACCAGCCCATCTTTGGACGCCGATGAGATTGTTGCCGCCTCCAAGGGCATGACCTTCGCACCCGGTGAAGGCTTACCCGGCCAAGCATGGCAGACACGCCAGGCCCTCTGGAGTCCAGACGTTGGAATGGACCATCGGTATCGCCGCGCCGATGTAGCAGCACGAGAAGGGCTAAAGGGTGCGTTCTTCTTTCCAGTCTTCTGCGCCAATGAGCCCCACGGCGTCATGGAGTTCCTTTGCAAGCATCCACGGGAACCCGATGTTGACCTCTTGCGCACGATGGCTTCCATCGGATTTCAAATTGGGCAGTTTCTTGAACGCATCCGCACCGAGTCGGAACTTCGACAAGCAAACGAAGCTCTGAGACGTGAGCGCAACAACCTTCGTCACCTCTTTGAGCAGGTGTTGTTGACCGCGTAGTTTCGCGATCCACGTGGGGTGGTTTTCCTGGATGAGCCCCCGCCGCGAAGCGGCGGGAGGTGGCGAAGAGCGGAAGGAGCTTGGAGAAACATTCCCACATAAGCCGCTGGATGAGAGAGCCT
>JBGTHI010000267.1:0-3009 GCA_041746295.1 Myxococcaceae bacterium | reverse complement strand
CGGCTCTCTCGCTTAGATCGGACAAGTCGTCTTGCGCGCTCTCAAGAAACCGGTACAGCAGGATGTAACCGTCGAGCACAGGACGCTGTCGCTCGGGAAATTCGCCAGCCGGTGCGAAGTCGCGCAGGCGCGCGTATTGATTGGGCGTTGCGAGGTGCGCTGCGCACGCGAGCACCTGGATCAGTGCCGTGAACGGGTCCTTGTCGGCGCGGATCTTCAATTCGCCGACAATCGGGGTGCCGTCGACGCAGCTCGCAAGCAACAGATCGACGAAGAGGCCGGTGCGCCATGAGCCGCCGTCGTCGAAGACCGCGTGATCAGTCGTTCGAGTCGGGGCGATCTCGTAATCGACGTAGCGGGCGTTGAGCTCCGGCGAGTTCGTTACCTCGAGAATCTGTTGCTCTCGCAAGTGCCACGCCACGTGGTGGGTCTTGACGATCTGCCTCCGCGGCTCGGGCGGCTTGGGAGCTCGATTCGGATTGCTGTAGAAGGCTTCGAGGTTGTCGTACGAGGAGAACGTTTCGATGCTCGTGGCGAACTTCTCCACCAGTGGCGAAGGGTCTAATAGCAGCTCGTCGGCCAGCTCCAGGCGCTGCGCGTAGCTCCTCCTGCAGACATCCTTGTAGTAGCTCTGGATCGACGTCCTCGGAATCGGATCCCGGATGCTCACACTGACCACCAGACGCCATCGGGATGGGCCTCGACATTGGCGAAGAAGTTCGGATACAGCCCGGATGCGGCGGTGTGGATCGGGATCACCTGATCCGCCGCTGCGCCTTCGGCCACGCGCTGGAGGTCTTCGACGGTGGCATGGCCTGAGGCATGGAGGAAGCTGATGGGAATCTCGTTGCGGTCGAGGAACTCCCGGAATCGACTCATTCGATCCTCGCGTAGGTACCCCGGCCACATCGACCATATGAGATGGGCGCCTGCGAGGGTCTCAGAGCGCTCGAGTTCCCTCGCCATTGACGGCCGGAAGGTAAGGACGAATCTCTCCGGGTGTTGCTGGAGATCCTCCGGGAACAGGCGATGCTCCCGCAGCCGATCGATCCGGTGGAACTCACCGGTCTGCTTAATCTTGACCCGCTGAGACTGCGGCACGTAGAGGTGGGTGCGAGGCAGTCCGACGCGAGGAAGGTCATCTGCACCCGTCGCCGCAACGACCGCATCGACATACGGATCGAGAACCAGTTCTCGGCCAGGAGAGTTCAGCGTCGCCCGATAGAGGGTGGTCAGCCGTTCGAGATTCTGAGCCGAGTAGAAGGCAAGGACCAGCCCATCGGTTTCCCCGCAGACCCTGATCACCTCGCGCTCGACGTCCGCCTCCGACTGAACACAGGGACCGGCGCTGGCTTCGTCGCGACCAATACGGGTGCCCTCAAGTAGGAGCGCATGAACTGGGCTCGGAAGCCGCGAAAGCAAGCGCTCGAAGGTCTCGGGATCGGTTCCGTGACCTCGCAGATCGCCGCTGTAGAGAAGGGTACGACCGTCTGCCTCGACGAGAAACGCAAAGGCGTCGAATGCGCTGTGATCGACGAGAAGTGGCGTCACTGTGAATGGGCCTATCTCCATCCTCTCGCCGTCTCTGAAGAGGCCAGCCCAGTCCCTCTGCAGGCTGGCTGGACTGAAGAAGACAGCCTCTTCGAGGATCCGGGACGCGGCGGCGCCGATGAAGATGGGAACCGTGTCCGGAACCTGATCGACCAAGCCGTAGTGGTCGGGATGGGAATGGGAGATCAGGACCCCTCGCAGGGTGGGATCGCTGCCATCCGGAAGCCCCTCGATCGCGGGGAGCGGAGCAACCTCGTCGAAGCCCGTGCTCAGCGGCCGGCCGAGATCAAGCACGACCCGCTCGTCCCGCGCCTCGAGCTCGACGCAGCTGCCCCCGATCTCGCTAGCACCTCGAAGGATTCGAGCCCTCACGCTGCCTCAATCACAATGCTGAATCCAACTGTCTGGGCCTGAGGAGTTCGAATTCCCCGCGGGCCTGCAGCCTATGTCAGCCAATGTCAATGTGTGAGGCGATGAACGAACTTGTAATCACTGCTCAGGAAGCAATTGAAGAGCGCCTCGACGAGATTGAGACCGAGCGCAAGCAGTTGGAGCAGGTGCTGCGATCGCTCCGCGGTCAACGAAGCGATCCAACTCGGACATCTGCCGGCAACTCGGCCGCCGGACGTGGGCCCAGCCGGGGCAGGTCCAGCAAGCGACGCCGGGGCACCAGCGCCAAGACCCGGAGCGCTGTCACCGAGTATCTGCAGGCGCATCCACTGGCCGATACAGCCGAGGTGGTTAGAGCCTTAGGTCTGGAGGACGGTCGTGTGGTTGGCGCACAGCGCCGCAAGCTGTCGCAGCCGCAGTCTTCCTCCTAGCTCACGCATGCTGCCGTCGGTTGGTGCCGTCCCTCAATCGGGTCAGATTTCGCTCGCTGCCGCCGACTAGCCTCGGACCGTGCCCGGCTCTCTCTTTGAACTCGTCTGCCCAGGATGCGGAAAGGTGCACGAGATCAGCACCGGCGCCAGCCACTGCTTCGAGCACGGTGAGCCTTGGAGCTACGAGCTGGTGGTCTGCGCCATTTGCCAAAAGCTGAGCAGCCAAGCCGTCGGGTGTCATTTCAAACCGGAGCCGTGCCAGGGATGCGGCGGCGCCGTCGAGCCATGGTCGGGTCGAGTGTTCTTCGAGCGCACCGGCGACGAGCCGTGGCAGCAACGTGAGCGAGTCAAGGGGCCCTGTCCTGCTTGTGGCACCACTCTGCTCGAGAGTGACACCCGGATGCAAGGACTCTGGGACTAGCCGGCTCGGCCATCCGATCAACGCAGACACTGACAGCGGCAGGTTCTAAGTGGTGAGGGTTTCGAGAACCTGTTCCAGGAACCGAGTCCTCCGGCCTTCGTCAGTTAGGGCTTCGAGCGGGGCTCTTAGTTTGGTGTCCTCAAGCCTCAACTCCAGGTCCTCGTAGTCCCGGAGTAGCTCCTCGGTTTGTTCGTCGCTCCACCGGTCGGCGAAGTT
>JBGTHI010000266.1:0-2947 GCA_041746295.1 Myxococcaceae bacterium | reverse complement strand
TGTCCCTAATTGAAAGCGAGCAGCCAGATATCAAGGAGATGGAGGGGCCCCGAACCGGAGCGTACAAAGATGTACGTGAGGATTTGGGGAGGGCCAGCGACGCAGAGATCGGGCGCGCAGCCAATTAGGGACACCCCCTAGTGAAGCAGCCGTGGCTGAAGCCGGGAGTCTTCGTCGGCTCGCTGATGCCGCTGGCGGTGATCGCTCTTCAGGCAACTCGCGGGACGCTGGGAACCAACGCCATCGAACGGGTGCTCCATCAGCTGGGGCTGCTCGCGTTGATCTTCCTGGTGGCTTCGCTCGCGCCCACCCCGCTCAAGGCCTTCTTGGGATGGACCTGGCCCATCCGGCTGCGGCGGATGGTAGGGCTCTTCGCCTTCTTCTACGCCACGCTGCACTTTCTGACCTACCTGGTGCTTGATCAGGGCACCTCCGACCTGAGTGCGATCTGGACCGACGTCACGCGGCGGCCGTTCATCGCCGTCGGCTTCGCCGCTTTGCTGCTGCTCACGCCGCTGGCCGTGACCTCGACCGACGCGATGGTGCGCCAGATGGGCTTCGCGCGTTGGAAACGGCTGCACCGGCTCGCCTACGCTGCCGCGGCCCTGGCGATCGTCCATTTCGTGATGCGGGTGAAGGCAGATCTCTCGCTCCCGATCCTCTACGGCCTCATCCTGGCGCTACTGCTCGCTGCGCGCGTGGTCGAGGCGATCCAAAAGCGAAAGCGGTGGCAGCATTCATGAGCTCCAACGACGCATTCGCCGCCCTCCGCATCCCGTACGTTCGTTCCTTCGCTCTCGGTCAGGTGGCCGCCGTCATCGGCGCGCAGATGATCTCGGTAGCGGTGGGCTGGGAGCTCTACGAGCGCACCCACAATCCCTGGTCGTTGGGGCTGGTGGGGTTGATCGAGCTGGCCCCGATGCTGGTGCTGACCGTGCCCGCCGGGAACGCGGCCGATCGTTACCCGCGACGGCACGTGGCGATGTTCGCCCACGTCCTTCTCTGCCTGGCCGGGCTGGGGCTGGCCTTCGCTTCTTGGAAAAGGGTTCCGACCACCGGGATCTACGCCCTTCTGCTCCTGATTGGATCGGCCCGCGCCTTCGCCTCTCCCTCGGTGGGAAACCTCCTGCCGCAGCTGATCCCGCCCGAGGGGCTCGCCAACACCAACGCCTGGATCTCCTCCGGCTATGAGCTGGCGTCGATCTCCGGCCCCGCGCTGGGAGGGCTGGTGATTGCCATGACCGGCGGCACCAGCTGGGCCTATCTCATCGCCGCGCTCGGGCAGCTGGTCTTCATCACCCTGCTCTTTCGGCTCCCCGTCCGGCCGCCGCCGCCCCGGGGCCCTCGGCACGATGCGAAGGAGGTATTCGCCGGCTTCACCTTCATTCGGAACAGCCCGGTCTTCCTGGCGGCGATCAGCCTGGATCTGTTCGCGGTGCTGTTTGGTGGTGCCGTTGCTCTACTGCCGGTCTTCGCCAAGGACATCCTTCAGGTGGGACCCCAGGGACTGGGCTGGCTGCGGGCTTCGATGCCGCTGGGGGCGCTGGCGATGGCTCTGGTGATGACCCGGCTTCCGCCCTGGAAGAACCCGGGACGGGTGCTGCTCCTTGCGGTGAGCGGCTTCGGCCTATCCACCATCGGCTTCGGGCTGTCGCGCAGTCTCCTGCTCTCGATGGCCTGCCTGTTCCTGTGCGGAGCCTGCGACTCAATCAGCGTGGTGATCCGGAGAACGCTGGAGCAGGTGATCACCCCCGACCGATTGAGGGGGCGGGTCTCCGCGTTCAACCACGTCTTCGTCGGTTTTTCTAACGAGCTCGGCGCGTTCGAGAGCGGAGCAACCGCGGCGCTGTTCGGTCCAATCGCCTCGGTCTTGGGTGGCGGGATCGGCACGCTCCTGGTGGTGCTCGCGGTGATCAGGGTCTGGCCCGCCCTGGTCAAGGTCGGGCCGTTGCATACACTGAGACCGCAGGATCCGGAGCAGGTCCAGGGAACCGACGCGGCGATCACCGCGCACTGAGGTCAGTCGTACGGCGAGAGCTACTCTCCGGCGTCCTTAGCACTTTCCGCGCGACGCCGAGATCCAACGCCCGTTCCCACCGCGACACCACGATCGTCGCGACCGCGTTGCCCATGAAGTTGGTCAGTGCCCGCGCCTCGGACATGAACCGGTCGATCCCAAGGAGCAGGGTCAAGCCTCCCTGCGGGATGGTGCCGACGGACGAGAGCGTCGCCGACAGTGTCACCAGCCCGCTACCGGTCACCCCCGCCGCCCCCTTGGAGGTGAGCAGCAGCACCGCTAGCAGCGACAGCTGCTCGCTCAAGCTCAGAGAGACATCCAACGCCTGCGCCACAAAGACCGCCCCCATCGTCAGATAGATGCAGGTGCCGTCCAGATTGAACGAATAGCCGGTTGGCACCACCAGCCGAACCACCGCCGGTTGGCATCCCAGCCGCTCCAGCTTGTCCATCAAGGCCGGCAGCGCCGACTCCGATGACGAGGTGCCCAGCACCAGGATCAGCTCCTCCTTAAGATACCGGACCAGGCGGAAGATGGAGAGCCCGCAGAGCCCCAGGGCAACTCCCAGCACGCCAAAGACGAACAGCAGGGACGTCCCGTAGAAGGCGGCCATCAGCCGGGCCAGATTCCCCAGCGTTCCGATGCCGTGCTTGGCTACCGCGTAGGCCATTCCACCGAAAGCGCCGACCGGCGCGAACCGCATCACCACGCCGATCGTGGCGAAGAGCACGGTGGAGATCCCCTCCAGCCCCTTGAGCAGCCGCTCCGCCCGCGGCCCCAGGGTCGCCAGAGCCCAACCCACCAGCAGCGCCAGAACCAGAATCTGCAGCACGTTGCCCTGAGCGAAGGCGCCAAAGAAGGTCTCCGGAATCACCGCACCAAGCCCGCCGCCGTGGCCGGTCGCACTGGGCAGCGCGCGTCCCAGCGCCA
>JBGTHI010000265.1:0-2003 GCA_041746295.1 Myxococcaceae bacterium | reverse complement strand
GCTGGCATGGCGGGTGCCCTTCGCTTTCGCTGGAGATGACTATCCGAAGTGGTTGCCAGGCAGCCTTCCAAGAGGGTAGCTCGCTGGGACTGTTGAAGTGCTCGCGGTCCGTAGACAACGAATGGACCCATCGTACCAATCTGGTCAGTGTCATCTGGGATGTGTGGGCGTCTCAACCGACGCGGTACCTATCAAGGTGACCATGTTGCCTATGTTGGAGACACCGCGGTGGGAACGTACAGACTTGCCGGGCCTTGGTTCAACGATGCAAATAAACTCCAGGACCGACTAAGCGTCAGACTAGGGAGCGGACCATGTCGAAGACGTATAAAACAGGCGACGGGGGGAACCCGGACGCTCCCCAGACTGCGGAGAACGTCTGTCCCCGTTGCGGACGCAGCGGGGTCGTTGCAAACGCCACTTGCGACGAATGCAACGGTTCGGGTTATGCCGCCGAGATCGTCGGCGATGCCTAACGACCGGTTCCAAGATGCACGGCATGATGCCATGGCCACCGATCAACGCAAATTCGGTCGAACGAGCGTGATCTTTCCGCCTCGTAACCAGCCTGCGTGTCGTCAGCATGAGTATGCGGATGACGCCTCGATCCTTCACTTAAGGCGGTAAGGCCTGGATCGATGGAGGGGTGGGCCCCGTCTCTGCAACCGATCGTTGCCGTTCCCGCGAGAAACGAGCAACAACGACTGCCACTCCTGTTGGAGGCACTTGCTAGACAAACCTGGCAGACCAAGACGCAGAAGCGCCTACGCGTCATAGTTGTCGCCAACAACTGCGTGGACGGGACCGGGCGCGTCGCTTTGGACACGGCTCGCACCTTGCCCAGCCTGACCCTAGAATTAATCGAGATCGAATTTCCACCCGCGTGCGCCCATGTCGGCTCGGCACGCAGGCTCGCGATGGAGGAAGCCGTCGCCAAAGTTGCGCCTTCCGGGTGCGGTGTCGTCCTGACGACGGATGCCGACGCGGTTCCGGAAGCGGAGTGGGTCGAGGCAAACCTCAGGGCTATCGCCAGTGGCGCCGACCTCGTCGGTGGCTTGCTGTACGGTAACCGTGCGGAAGAAGCGCGGTTCGGCCCCGGCTTCGCGGCACGGGCGGCCACGGTCGCCGCGTATGCCGCCAACTGCGACCGCCTCGCCTCCCTGATCGACCCCTCGGTCCATGACCCCTGGCCGCGGCATCGCGACCACACCGGCGGAAGCCTTGCCATTACGGCGGGCACGTACAAGACCGTCGGAGGCCTTCCACCTCTGGCGTCCCGCGAAGACTTGGCTCTCGTGTCCCTTGTCCGCGCAGCCGGTGGCCGCCTTGTCCATCCTCTCGACGTCCGAGTCGAGGTGTCGGCCCGCCTCGTCGGACGCGCGCCAGGCGGCATGGCCGATTGTCTCAAGGAGTGGCTTCGCGCCGAAGCGGAAGGTTTCCCGATTCTGGTCGAGGATCCCCATTCCGTCCGGGCACGCCTCACTCGGCGCAAGACCATTCGAGACATCGGCGAAGGTCGCCCCGAGACGCGTCATCGAGAACTGATGCGGCTTGGCGTGAAGCTGGACGGCCTGACCGAAGAGGAAGTTGAGAGGCTGTCGACGCCAGCGTTGGTCGAGCGTTTCGCGCCCGAAGAACCCGATAGCCTTGCCGACACTGACGCGGGTCGCGCGATAGTGACCATTGAAGCGATGATTGCCGACTTGGAAAATCCGATCAGGGGGCTCTGTCCGGTCGGCTCGGGCGCTGCGGCTTACGAGATCGTTCAATGAACCGCGAACACTTCGACGCGAGCCGACGACGGGGACGTATCTTGGTGAGTTCCGCGGTTGCCCAGACTCCCCCGTCAGTCGCAGCTCGCAGGATCCTGGTCGTTGCGCCATCCTGAGGACGAGGCACCGGGTGGCGGCGCAATGATCACCAGCCTGTCCGAGCTCGGAGCCACGCTGTAAGTTCAGCGGACAAAACAGCTTATGCCGCGATATCTTTCTCTCTACGCAAAT
>JBGTHI010000264.1:0-1516 GCA_041746295.1 Myxococcaceae bacterium | reverse complement strand
GTTGAAGATCCGTCATGTGAAGTTCCCCAAAGCGTCGAACCCGCAATTCGCTGGAATGCACGCGGCACTTTTTATGCCCTCATCGCAACTTGGCTCGGTTCCAGGGCGGCTGAAGGGACATGATCAGTTCTGTTTCGGCAGCGCGGCGGGTTTCGGTATCTGCATCGAGTGAACAGAACCAGAGTTCTATTCTGCGCCCCTCCTTCGCAGTCGCGAGGATTGCAGCGTTGATCCGGCAATTTGTCTGTTGGCCTCCCTGGAAGCAATTCCGGGGCGATATTCCGCCATATCCGTTCGAGCCCCATCTTTTCTCCAGAGCAACGCACTCGCCGGCGTAAACGGCTGCGTCATCCACTGTGAGCACGTATAGCCCGGCATCGCGGCGTTTGCGCGCTATCCGAAACCGGCAGTATGGGCCGGAGCCATGGGCGTGAAGTCTGGAGGTTGCGGCATCTCGAAATCGCGCCTGGGGCAAGAGTTCCGTATACGCGTTCATCTCGTCGCGCTCCGGCTCGATCGCGCCGATAGCCTCGAAGTCCCATTGGACAAATCGGCGCCGTTTCATTCAGCCGCCTCCAACTCGCGGGCGGCCGGCTCCAAGGCCTCGTGGAGGAGCGCTTCGAGCAGGCGGCGGCGGGTGGTGTCGGTGGTGGCGAGGCTGGCCTCCAGCCGGTCGCACAGCGCCATCAGGGCATCGACCTTCGCCACGATGCGGTGTTGTTCGGCGAGGGGTGGGATGGGGATCGGGAGCTTTTCAATCAGCCCGACGTTGAGCGTAGGTTGGGCAAGCGTCCGCGTTGCTTCAGCAAAATAAGACTGGATCTGCTCGCTGCGGAGGGCAACGAGCAGGTAAGCCGATGAGAGAGAGTCAACAGGCGCTATCCGAGCTACAGCTCGCGCAATGTTTGCCCCGGCCCAGGACTCTGGTACGATCCCCAGTTTCCCGATGCTGCCAACCACGCAGAGCAGGATTCACCGCCCCGCAGGCGGGTTCTTCGGTATTGTGCCTCTATTTCACGAGAAATGGTCTTGTTGGGTCGTTCCGGGTGGCCGGAAAGGCACAGGTCCTGCGCCCGCACAAAAGGCACACCATCGTCGACATCAGGTCCCGGAACAAGGACGCCGTACGAGATGGACGCTGTCGGATCTACTAAGTTAGCCAAAGCTTCGCTCTCCCAACCTTCGGGGAGGGCGCGGTGGTCGGTCCCGTCGGCTAATCGAATGGGTCTCTTGTTCCGCACATTGGCCTTTGCCGCCTTAGATGCACGTTCCTCCGCAATCTGCTCCAGCAGCTCCGCCGCCCGCTCGTCGTTTGAGTCCTGCGGCACGAGACGGCCATGAACGGAGAGGTTGAGGATGGTCTGGCGGAGTTGCTTGATGTGGTCCGGGCGGGTGGTCAGGCGCGGGAAGTGGTTGAAGTAGAAGCGGGCGTTGGCGCGGAACGCCTCGGCATCATCTGCTTCCGCCGGCTCGGTCAGGCGGTGAAGGCTCGCCGCCACCAGCCGATCGCGCCGGC
>JBGTHI010000263.1:0-4799 GCA_041746295.1 Myxococcaceae bacterium | reverse complement strand
CGCCGCATCCAGCGAGACGATGAAGAGATCCATCGGCGGCCGGCTGACGACCCCCTTCTCCCTCAGGAGCAGCGCAATCCGATCCACCCCCACCGCGAAGCCGATGCCGGGCGTCGGAGGCCCCCCCAAAGTCTCGATCAGCCGGTCGTAGCGCCCGCCGCCGCCTACCGTGCTCGCCGTCCCCAGCGCCTCGCTGACGGCGATCACCTCGAAGACGGTGCGGGTGTAGTAGTCCAGCCCGCGCACCAGCGTGGGGTTGACCTGGAAGGGAATCTCCAACAGCTCCAAGCCCCGCTTGACCTCGCCAAAGTGGGCGCGGCAGGGCTCGCAAAGGAAGTCCAAGATGCTGGGCGCCCCCTTCGCCACCGACTGGCAGCCGGGGTTCTTGCAATCCAGGACGCGGAGCGGATTGCGCTCCAGCCGGGACTTGCAGTCGCCGCAGAGCTGCTCTTGATGGCCGCGGAAGTGGCCGACCAGCGCCTCCTGGTACTGGGGCCTGCAGGCGCTGTCGCCGATCGAGTTGAGATTGAGCGAGAAGCCGTCCAGCCCGAGCGCCTGAAAGAAGCGCATCAGCATCTCCAGCAACTCCACATCCTGCGCCGGCGCCTCGACCCCGTAGGCCTCGACGTCGATCTGCCAGAACTGGCGGTAGCGGCCGGTCTTCATCCGCTCGTAGCGGAAGCAGGGACCGGCGTAGAACCAGCGGGTCACCGGCTCCTGATTGCCGACCGCATTTTCTAGGTAAGCGCGGGCCGCCGGCGCGGTGAGCTCCGGCCGCATCGAGACGCTGCGTCCCGCCTTGTCCTCGAAGGTGTACATCTCCTTGCCAACGATATCGGTCCCTTCGCCCACTCCCCGGATGAAGAGCGCGGTGTCTTCCAGGATCGGCGTGCGGATCTCCCGGTAGGCATGTCGCCCAAAGACCTCGCGCGCGGTCCGCTCGATCCGGTCCCACAGCTCCGCCTGCTCGGGGAGCAGATCGTTCATCCCCTTCACGCCCAGCAGCTTCTGACTCACGAGATACTCCCGATCCGCTCGCCCATCCGAACCCTGGCTTCCGGCACCAACGACGGCTCCCAGCGCGCCCGCCCCTTGGCGAAGAGCAGAATGACCGTGGAGCCCATCTCGAACGCCCCCAGCTCGTCCCCCTTCTTCACCGGCATCGGCGGCTGGTAGTGGTGCATCTGGATCGGCTGGCCCAGGTGGGTGGTGACGTCGTCATAGGCGGCCTTGATCCGCGAGACACAGGTGGCGCCCACCTTCACCACCGCGCACGGACCTGCGGCGGTCTCCATCAAGGTGACCAGCCGCTCATTGACGCAGAAGAGGGCCTCCACCGCCCGGACCGAGACCGGATTCACCGGCCAGAAGAGCCCGGGGAGATAGGAGTAGCCGGTGACGGTCCCACCCAGTGGGGCGTGGATGCGGTGGTAGTCGCGGGGCGCCAGGTAGAGCGTGACGTAGGCGCCACCGCGAAAGGGCGCGGCCGCCTCGGCGCTTCCCAGGAGCTTGTGGAGCGGGAATGAGATCCCCTTGGCCTGCAGGCACTCCCCGTGCTCCGAGTAGCCGGCCTGCGAGACAGTGCCGTCCACGGGGGAGATCACCGCCGACTCGTCGAGGTCCAGCGGGCGCTGTCCCGGCTTGAGCCTCCGGGCAAAGAACTCGGAGAAGGTCTTGTAACCGTCCGGACCATGCTCGGCCTCGGCGAGGTCGACGCCGTAGACATTGGAGAAGGCCCGCATCGCCAGCCGATGAAGCGCGGGGGGCGCCGGGGCGCGGGTGGCCATTCCCACCGCGCGAGAGAGCGCCGCCTTGGGCAGCAAGCGCACCAGAGTCATGAAGGCTTGTTCTCGCATGAGGCCCTATTTAACGGGCCTTTGGCGCTCCACCATCCGGAATCGACTTCGCGCGAGCGGCGGCGCGGTCGACCGCGGTCAGGACCTGCCCCCCCTCGATCAGGATCAGCCGTCCATCGAAGCCGGGGTGGCGGTCCCGGCAGTTGGCGATGTCCTTCAGGGTCCAGGTTTCGAGCTTGCCCTTGCCCAGCACGTTAACCGGAGCGTCCGGAGAGAAGCAGCCGGAGAAGCGCTGCGAGAGCTCGGCCAGCGGCATCCCGGTAATCGGTTGGGGCGAGCCGGCGTCGGGCGGGTCCATGGGAGACGCGGCGACGGGAACGGGCATCCGCACGGAGGGCGAGAAGGTCACCGCGGGCGGCTTGAGCGCCTCCTGGACCGCGGCCTGCTGCGCCGCCTTCTCCTGAGCCAACCGTGCCCGATCTTCTTGGATCCGCTTCTGCAGCGCCTGCGCTGAGGCATAGCTTAGGCTTTCGTCCGATACCTGTTTAAGCAGGGCTTCGACCTGTGCCATCCGCGGATCCAGGACCGCCTCGTCCCCCCGCGCATAGCGGAGCGTGTCGAACAGCTGCGCCGCCTTCACGTGGTCTTGGGAGACGGTCTTGCGGCAGCCGGCAAGCCACAGCGCCAAGGCCAGCAGAAGCGCCACCCCCCGGCTGTTCCTGCCTGTCCTGCCTGCCAGCCTCCTGCTCACCAAGATCTCCTACACTCCGCGGAACAGCCGCTGGCCAAAGTTGAGCGCAAGGTCGGCGTCGAAGATCTTCCGGGCCGCCGCCTCGATGTCGTACTCCACCCGGATGTACTCGATGGTCCGCTCCTTGGTGTCGCAGATCACGAAGCAGGCGCGGTTGTCGAAGTCGCGCGGCTGCCCCACGCTCCCGACCGACACGATGTACTTGTAACCCTTCCGGATGCCGAACTTCTGGGCGACCACGTCGTCCGCCTGGCCGTTGCCGATCGCGAAGGCCTTGCAGAGGTGGCTGTGACCAATGAAGGTGACCTCGGGAAGGTCCTCGAGGTCGGGGATGATCTCCTTCACCTGCTCCAGCGCGAAGATGTACTCGTAGGCGCGCGGATCGATCGGCGAGCCGTGGCAAAATCCAACGTCGCCGATGCGGTACGAATAGGGCAGCGTGGTCAACCATTCCCGGTTCTCCTCACTGATGATCTTCGAGGTCCAATCGAGCGCGTGACGGGCCGCTTCGTAGTAGAACGAGTAGTCCATACGACCGGAGACGGCGGCATCGTGGTTACCCAGGAGAGTCACCTCGGTCACCGATCGAACCAGCTCGCAGCAGGGATTGGGCGAGGCGCCGTAGCCGACGATGTCTCCCAATGAGACAATCCGATCCACCTTCTCGCGCTCCGCTACCTTGAGGACCTCCCCAAGGGCCTCGATGTTGGAGTGGATGTCGGAAATGATCGCCAGCCGCATAGGACCTTTGCCTAGAGGATCTGTCTACCTCATCTTGAGGAGGCGCGCTCTCTCTTGTGCTGGATCGAGCGGATCTCTCCCCTAGACCTACCTGACCGCATAGGGCTCCACCTGCGTGAGCATCCGGAAGCTCTCGAACCGCCCTTCGATCTCCTTGAGGGTAAGCTCGCGCAGCCGCTCCAGGGAGAACTTCTCCACCGCGAAGGAGGCGATCGCCGTGCCAACGGCCATCGCGCGGCGCAGGGTTGTCATGGACAGATCGCCGCAGCGGGCGACGGTGCCCATGAAGCCACCCGCGAAGCTATCCCCCGCCCCGGTGGGATCGAACACCTCCGCTAAGGGGAAAGCCGGGCAGGCAAAAACCTCTGCGTCCGAAGCTTGGGACCCGTTTCGGGTGAAGTCGAACAGCACCGCGCCGTACTCGCCGCGCTTCACGACCACCCGCTTGGGCCCCATTGCCGAAATCCGCCGCGCCGCCTTGACCACGTTGGGCTCGCCCGCCAACAGCCGCGCCTCGCCGTCGTTCAGGAAGAGCAGGTCCACCCGCTTGAGGGTCTTCTTCAAGGCCTCCAGGCTGCCCTGGATCCAGAAGTTCATCGTGTCTGCCGCAACCAGCTTCGGCTGCTCCACCTGGTCGAGCACCTGGGACTGAAGCTCGGGAGCGATGTTCCCCAGAAAGAGGTAGTCGGCTTTCCGGTAGGCCTCCGGCAGCTTGGGCGAGAACGACTCGAAGACGTTCAGCTGGGTATCCAGCGTCTGGGCTTCGTTGAGCTGATGGCTGTACTTGCCCTTCCAGCGAAAGGTCCGACCCGGCACCTTGGAGAGCCCGGCCAAATCGATCCCGCGCGATTCGAGAAACTCCAGATGAGCCCCCGGAAAATCCTCCCCCACCACCGCCACCAGCTGTACCGGCGTGGTGAAGAACGAAGCGGCGGTGGAGAAGAAGGTAGCGGAACCGCCGAGCGCCTCTTCGCGCGTCCCGTAGGGAGTCTCCACCGAGTCAAGGGCCATCGAGCCAACAACGAGTAGGGCCATGTCGGGGACCGTATGAACAATTCCCCCCATCGAAGCAACCTCGATCCGAGCGGCCGGGCCGATCTTAAGGGAGAGACCGAAGGCCACTGTTGACAGCCCTCTCCGCCTTTGGGAAGTCGGCCCCATGAGCGAAGAGACATATCCGGTGACCGTTGAAGTGAGCCGTCCCGATGGATCGGTGGAGCAGGTCCGCGTGGGGAGCGCCACCCGCACTGCCGAGGGCTTCAGCCTGAAGCTGGGTGGGCTGCAGATTGGAGGCACGCCGGACACGCGGCGGCCCAGCTTACAGCTGAGCTCGAGCTCGGGCGGCGGAGGGAGCGGTGGCGACGGGATGGTCTTCCCCAACTACGGCCGCAGCAAGAACCAGCCGATCGTTGGCGCCACGATGCAGGATCTCGAGTACTACGCGAACGGCTCACGGCGATCGCTGAACGATCCCTCCAAGGCTCGCTGGCACGACAAGGAGAAGGTGCTGC
>JBGTHI010000262.1:0-7977 GCA_041746295.1 Myxococcaceae bacterium | reverse complement strand
GCCGGCGCGATGGTTCCTGCGGCGGTGGTCAGCATCGGCAGGAAGCGGCCGAGCTGCGATGCCCCCAGCAGCACCGCCTTGTACCCGGCCACGGTGCTCTGCGACGACAGCACGTCCATCGACTGGGCCCGGGTGATGCGTGGCACTTTTTCCAGACTGAGCGCGGTCACCTGACGCTGCGCCAGGCGCTGCAGCACGTCTTGGTTGCCCGGGCTGCTGGCCGGAAACAATAGACTGATCAGCAGGGCGCCGCTCTTCAGATAGTCGGCCTCCCCGGGGGAGGGCTTGCTGACCTTCACCACCACGTCGGCGCCGAGGGCGGAGGTGGCCGTATCGACCAGGGAGGCACCCGCCTGGAGGTAGGCTTCATCGGTGAAGTGGGCCCGCGCGCCGGCTCCCTTCTCCACGACCACGCTCAAGCCGGCCTTGATCAGTTTGGCGACGGCGTCTGGGACCAGCGCAACGCGGGTTTCTCCATTCGCCGTTTCCCTTGGAACCCCAATCTGCATTACGAACACTCCTTGTGCCGGGTAGGCAGAGGGCGATGCCTCATATCAGTGTCTCATCGGAAAGGGAGCTTGATTTGCAGAGCGCGGAGGTGGGCTCTGGGCGAACTGGTGCGCGCGATCCGTTCTGGGAGAACGCGAAGCTGATTCTGATGGTGTTGGTAGTCTGCGGCCACGCCCTGGAGCCGTGGCTGCTGTTGGACCCGTACGTGGATGCGGCATACGTTTGGATCTACAGCTTCCACATGGCGGCTTTCGCCTTCATCTCGGGGCGCTTCTCCAAAGCCGATGGGAGCCGCAAGAGCATCGTCTCGGCGGCTGTGGCGCTGCTGGTGCCGTACGTGATCTTTCAGGTCATCTATCGCCTGATGGACACCTACGCCTGGTACGGTGAGCCGCTCCATTTTCAATGGACGCACCCCTACTGGCTCCTCTGGTTCCTGGTGAGCCTCTTCAGCTGGCGGCTGCTGTTGCCACTGGTGGCGCGGCTGCCTTGGGCGGGCGCGCTGCTTCTGGTGATAGCCCTGACGGCGGGCATCTTCGACCAGATCGAGTACGACTTCAGCCTTTCGCGGATCCTGGTCTTCTTCCCCTTCTTCTACGCAGGCTTCTGGTGGGGCCGGCGCCGGGAAGGCCGCATCTCGCAGTGGGCGGCGCTGCCGGCGGTGCGACTGGGCGCCAGGGTGCTGACCCCAATCAGTGTGGCAGCGGCCTGGTTCCTGGCGCCGACCTTCGACACGCGCTGGCTCTACGGGAGTAATCCGTACCGTTGGCTGGAGGTGAGCCTCTGGGAGGGCGTGGCGGTCCGGCTGGCGGTTCTGGCCAGCGCGGCGGTGATGGTGACGGTTTTTCTGGCCTGGGTGCCACGTCACCGCACGAGCTTCACCGTGATGGGCGGCCGAACGATGACCATCTTTTTGATTCACGGACTGGTGGTGAAGTCGTGGATCACCTGGGGTGGCGTTGTGCCGATCGGCGATGAGGCGTTCACCGGCTACCGGGTACTGATCGCGCTGGGGTGGGGCGTGGCGATAACGCTGCTGTTGGGGAGCCGGCCGGTCTCCTGGGTGGTGAGGCCGCTGGTAGAGCCGATGAACGTCTGGACCGCCTGGCGCAACCGGAAGCCGCCGGGGGAAACGGCTTGACCGCTCCGGACGCTCTGGTAGATGGAGGCGCTTTGCAGTCGCCAGGCTCTCAAGCCCAGGTAGCTCAGTCGGTAGAGCAGAGGACTGAAAATCCTCGTGTCGCTGGTTCGATTCCGGCCCTGGGCACTGTTTCTAAGTGGTTAGCGATTCCGGATCGTCCAATAGGTCCGAGGAATCCAGCCGTTTCGCCTCTCGCTGCTACAAATGCGCTACAGCGATCCGGGCCGAGCGCGGCGACCAGCCGGTCTGCCAGCGCCTCTGGAGAAAGCCGACCGTAGACCCGTTCCACCATCCGCGTGTCCACGTGGCCCATGAGGGGCGCAATGAGGTCCGGAGGCGCGCCGGCGGCACGCAACCAGGTCGCGCAGGTCCGGCGCAGGTCATTGGGTGAGCAGGGCGCAATGCGCGCCCGTTCACAGGCTTGAAGGAGATCCCGGCGGACGTTGCCCCAGGCCCTGAAGAGGAACCCTTCCTTCCCTTCGGCGTGGCGGAGGGCGTACTGAAGCAGCGACCGAGCCTCGCCGCTGACGATAGGGACCGTACGGAAGCGACTGCTGCGCTTGGTCCCCCGGATGACGGCGACTGAGAGATCTTGAGCGACATCCTGGCGCAGGGCCAGCTCGCTTTCCTTCCAGCATGCGGAGGTGGCCACAATGAACGCCACCCGAGCAGCCCTGTCGGCCGTCAGCTCCGCTAAGAGCTTCTTCAGCTCGTCAGGAGTGAGGAAGCGGCTCTTGGGCTTGTACTCTGGAGCGAAGGCGATGGGGCAGACCGCAGACGGCTCCCCCGCCCAGAGCCCCGCGCGCTTCGCCAATCGTAGGGAAGCGCGTAGGGTGACCAGCTCTTTGGAAAGGGTATTTTCGCCCGCTCCTTCTGCTCGGCGCCGCGAGATGTACTGATCGACGTCGAACGCCTGGAGCCTTGAGAGAAGGAAAGGGCGGCGGTTGCCGTCTTCGTCGTGCTCGAAGATCCGAACCAGATGGCCGGCCTTGCTCCGGTAGAAGTCGACGGTGTCCTGACTACCGCGACCGGCCGTCGCCCGCTCCTGGCGATTCTCGAGCAGGAGGTTGAGGGCAGCGCTCAGCGTCGCCGTGCGCGCGGCTGCGTAACGGGGATCGGCGCTGTCTCGCTCCCAGTTGCGCGCGACGAGCTCCGCGGCTTTCCGGTCCCTGCACTGGGTGGAGCGAGAGACCCGCTTCCCATCCTCGTAGTACCAGCCCCACCAGGTGCTTCCTCGCTTGTATAGCCGCATCCGAACGTCTCCTTCGCGTAAGTTTCCCAATCCCGTGCGGCGACCCGCAGGAGGCCCACGGTTCCGGGGGGCCTCCTGGCAGCTCGCCGCAGATGCTCATAGGCGAGAGAGCGGGAACAGCCCAGCGCCCGTTGAACGTCCTTCACGCGCACGAACGCAGTAATGGCAAAATCGCGTGAAGTCTCGATGAAGCTCAACTGATCCCGCCTTACCGCTTTGAAGCCTTGCCCAGCTTGGAAACCTCGCCGCGCACGAGGGAATCGTAGCGCTGCATCAGAACGCGGGTCAGGTACTCGCGGCGGTCAGCGAAGTTGTCGAGCGCGAGCCCCTTGCTCTTGGCATCCTCGCGAAGCAGCTCCACGACCGAGACCGGAAGGCCGAGCAGGTGCATGGCATCGTCAATGATGGCCCTGACGACCTCATTGGCATTGCCCGCGACCTTGGCCTCTTTCGCAAGCCACCCCGCCTGCTTCGCATCGAGCCTAAGCGTCGTTGGTACCAACCCGCCCGGCGTCGAAGGCTTCAACCCCATCGCACCTAAATAGCACCTATTCTGTCAGATGCAAGCGGCGCCCGACCTCACTCTTCCCCTTCTTTTTCTAATGTTGTTGTTTGTTGGTCTGAACCATCCCTGGTCCCAGTCCCCCTTCTCCCTCGCTCGAACTTGTCCCCGATACCTTCTCCCTGTCTGCTGAACTTGGACCCCGAACCCTCTATCCCGTCGTTGGGAGAGAGGGTTCGGGGTCCAGGCTGGTGAAGCCGACAGCGCTATTTCGGTGTCGGGGCCAAGTTCGAGCCGCTCGGAATGCCTCAAGCTTTTCAGCGAAGCCCTACACGCAGACCTACATCGAGAGCTACATCGAACTCTACACGCCTCGATGTAGGGTTCGATGTGGGGTTCGATGTAACTCTCGATGTAACTTTCAGCACCGGTGCGGCGTGGGACGCACTGGTTCACCTAAGCGCGCGATCCAGAGGGCAATATCCTCGAGCTCCAAACCTGGAGCTGAGGTCCCTGTCCTTGGAAAGGGATTAGACGAGGCGTCTGTCCTACCGAGTTCTAGGCATGGGTCGCCTTTGCCGCTGATGCGCAGGCCGTAGAAGCGATTGGCAGTTTGCGGTGGGCACTGGGTGTGTAACCGGCCCAAAGGACATTGCTGCTCTCTTCAGTCGTTGAAACGTCAGTCCCCGCCTGTACCCTTCGTTCCAACTCTCTGCTGACTCGGGGGCATGTCGATGTCGAACAAGTCTGTCCTGGGTCGCAAATGGCGACGACGGAGCGGCGAGGCTTCAACCAAGTTGGTCGCCGCTCCCGCCGCCACGGAGCCAATTGGCGACCTCGAAGGAGGTATCGTCTGCCATCCTGGCACTCTC
Source organism: Myxococcaceae bacterium (assembly GCA_041746295.1). GTDB lineage: Bacteria > Myxococcota > Myxococcia > Myxococcales > Myxococcaceae > JBGTHI01. The sequence continues at coordinate 3,700 of JBGTHI010000262.1, read as the reverse complement.
TACAAAAGGATGGAACCCGTTTGGGCCGACGCACTCTGCTCTGAGGGCAGCCTTCGCATTGGTACCCACAGCGACTTCAGGAAGGTTGAAAAACACGATAGAGCAGGCGTGGCGGACGATGAGGAGGGCTTCGCCGGCGTCGTCATTGGGCCCAAGGGCTTCGATCCGAGCCAAGGCAGCGACGCCGTCAAGTATCGCGAGCGCTTCAGACCAGTCCGCCAGGCGAACCCGGCCGGCAAGGCCAATCCTGATCCGACTTGCCCCCCTCCGTGCCATTTCTAACTTCCGATAATAGAACCTTATCGGAAGTTAGATTAAGCCTTCCAGTCGGGAACTGACTCCATTGCCTGAGGTTCCTAAGCCAGTAGCAACATCGAAACTGGAGCGTCCTACTTCCTCCAGCTTAACCTGCTCGCCCAATGAAGCCCGCACCGCGCCCCCAGAAACTCTCCCCAAGAAAACCCGCCACGGCCGAACTCGGCGTCTCGGCCCTGAAGGCCTCCGCCAAGGACTATGCCGCTGCGGCGCATGCTCCGGCCACGACACGGGCCTACCGAAGCGACTGGGCCGCCTTTTGTGACTGGTGCAGCTTTCAGGAGCTCCAGACGCTGCCTGCGGATCCAGGCACAGTTGCCCTTTACCTGACGGCCTTGGCCCAATCCGGCCGACGCGTTTCCACCATCGAACGCGCCCTGTCCGCTATTAGCCAGGCCCATCACGCGGCTGGGCTTCCTTCGCCCCGCAAGGACTCCGGCGTTCAACGCCTCCGGAAAGGCCTCCGCAGGCGCCTGGGCGTGGCTCCCCTACAGAAGGCTCCCTTCCTCCCTCCGGACCTCCGCACGGCCTTTACGGAGCTCCCAGCCGGTCTCGCGGGTATTCGAGACCGGGCATTGTTGACGTTGGGCTTCGCCGGCGCCTTTCGCCGCAGCGAGCTAGTGAGCCTCAATGCCGAGGATCTCCGCTTCACCAACGAGGGAATCGAGGTCCACCTCCGGCGCTCCAAGACGGACCAGGAATCCCAAGGCCACAAGCTGGGCATTCCCCCTGGGGGCCGGAAGGCCACGTGCCCCGTGCGGCTCACCCAGGCATGGCTCGACGCCTCCGGCATCACCCATGGCCCCCTCTTCCGGGCGATCTCCCGTCACGGCCATCTTGGCTCCCGACGACTCTCGGACCGGGCTGTGGCGTTGATCGTCCAGCGCACGGCCGAGCTCGGCGGTCTCAAGCCGGAAGCCTTCGGCGGGCACTCTCTGCGCGCAGGCCTCGTAACGGCCGCAGCCAAGGCCGGGAAGTCGGCTCATTCCATCATGAAGCAAACCCGCCACCGCTCCTTAGCGACCGTCGCTCGCTACATCCGATCCACCCAGATCTTCGACGAGAACGCCGCTGAGGGGGTGGGCCTGTAAGGAAGCTCCTGGTGCAGTCGCCCTAGGCGTCCTTTTCGTCGGGGCCGGCGGCACCTAAGTGATCGGTTGCCTGCTCGACGACAGCGGCCGGGTCGGAGGCGCCTAGCTTCGTCCCCTCGGCCGAAGTGCCTGTTCCGCCGCCGAGCTCGATGAGCGTTGCATTCAGATGCTGGTCGCCACTGGCCATGAGACCGGGTTCCCCAGTGAAGGCGGAGTCCACGATGACAACCTGGTCGGTGCGCGAGAGGGCCCTCAGCAACTCGTCCAGAGCCGCGTCTGGGTCAGTCAGCCCGGCGACCACACCCACCTGTGGGGCGAACCTGAGCATGTCGGCCAGCAGCCAGCCACCGGTCTTACCAGCGACTCGATCGGCCGCGCGAATAGCTTCGTCGAGGGCGGCCGGGTCGATCCTCCCGCCCTCTTCGGGCAAGGCCGTGGTCTTTAAGCCGGCTGTCAGGCCAGAAAGGGGGCTGACCAGCGCACCCGGTACTTCCCCGGAAACAGGCCGGGGCCCATTCACCCACTCTATGAAGCTTGAGACCGGGCGCTCCGCTCCCACGGAGACCACGTTCCGCTCGTCCGCTAGGAGCCGGGAGATGGAAGGCCTCCCCGAGAAAATATCCAACCACTGTCCATAGCCGCGGCGGAGGATCACCAAGGGGCGGGCGCCGTCGCCTACCAGGTCGGAAATCTGTGCCGCATTCGCCCGTTTTCCTTCCTCGTACGCTTCTGGGGAATCGGTTCCAATAATCGGGACGTCAAGCGGGACGATCTGCAAGTCGGCCCTCGATGCGGCCGCGATCGCACCGCGGTCCCGGGCAGCAAAGGTAAATCCCCCACCTTCCAAGATCGATGCAACCGCCCCCGGTACAGGTGTGACCGGAAGCACGAGATGGGTGAAAGCGCTCCACAAGTGGGGCGGAAGCGTGGACAGCGCTTGGCGTAAGATCTCCCCCGCCCAATCCGGGCGGGCAGCGCCTACCATGCTGTCCCGCAGGATCACCACGTCCGCCACACCCGCCGGATGGTCCTCGATGGCCTGATGGATGCCGGGGCCCGTCTCCGCGGTGAAACACCGATAACGCGCCGCCGCGGCTTCGTCGGCGGCGGTCGGGGCGCCGCGAGCAGTCAACCGTTGTGGAAGCTCAAGTTGGTAAAGCCTGCGCTGTGCACCTGCCGAACCCGCTGCCGCCATCGTCGTCACCTTTAGAAAGCCTGCGTCCGCATTCTCGAACCCGCGAGCGAACGGGTTCTCCTCCCAGCAAAGGTCGTCTTCTATGACTTAGAAGCAACGTCCAAGAGCACCACCTTCCGGGCGATGGCTTGATGGATGCCGGCGACCGTCTGCGGGCGATAGGCGACATAAGACTTCTTATCGGACCTTAGTTTCTAGAGCGAACTCCCGGTCCAAGTTGACATAACGTGAACCGCCGTTGGCGAGCACTGAACCTTCGGCAAAGCTGGGTCGGGCCGGACTTCGCTTTATCCGCTTGAACGTGTCCCTTCGGCACGGGTGCGTGAGCGCCGGTCAAGGGGGCAGTAGAGTGGGGACCTGGGCGGGGAGCGTCGGGGGTTCGCCGCAGCAAGCAGTATTAGCAAGGGCAGAGGCTGACCGAAGAAGGAGCGGAGCGCTCAGCTCTTGGAGGCTGCGGAGGGGAGGGCCTGCTTGTAGTTCCAGGGCATCCAGTCGCGGGGAGCGTCGGCCACCGCTTCGTGGTGGCGCAGGAGCGAGACCAGATAGTCGAAGGGATTGCCCTCGGAGAGCTCGACTGTGTGAATGAGGCTCATGAAGACGTCCCCGACGTGGGCGCCGTTGAGGGTCCGGTATGAAGAGCGCGTTCTTCCGATGAAGGATGGCCGTAAGCGTTCACCGGATCAGGCGGCGATCGCGAGCTGAGGGGAGGTGGCGGGGAGGAGGGAAGGTGGGGGGAATCTTCGACGGTGGGTGCGGATGGCGTCGGTCAGAAACTCCAGGACGTTTCGCTTCTGCAGCTTGAGGGTCATCACGGTGGTGAGGATGCGTTCGACAAAGCGGCTTCCGTCCGGAGACTGGGTCCCGAAGGAGGTTTTTCGGTACATAACGATCCCGGTGAATGCCGGGAAGCGATTTCGCAGTAGGGCTGGAGCCCATCAGGGATCCGGTTTCTAGCGCCCCACACTATGTGAGATAATTCCCCGTCCCTGAGAGGACGGGGTGAGGCGGTGGACGCCACTCGAGAGTGAGAGAAAAGTGACCTGGAGCGTGCGGACACACGCTCACAGGTCCGAGCGCCCCGCCACACCTTGAGAGAGAA
>JBGTHI010000261.1:0-7649 GCA_041746295.1 Myxococcaceae bacterium | reverse complement strand
TGATGGACCGCATGTCCACAGCGTTCTCCAACCTCGAGAGCGTGGGCTGCGAGGACAGGTGGGCCTCGTCTTCCGGCAAGAGGTCGCAGGCGACCTTCAGCAATGGGTCGAGCCGAAGCGCTCCGGCGTCGTTGCAGTCCTCGTAGCCGAGCGCAATCTGAAAAATTCGCTGCCGGACCTGCTCAAGCCTCTGGTGCACCACGAACCGCGGATCGCGGTCATCTGGTATGCACGACGAAAACCGCTCACTCAGCTTCAGGCGCTCGTCGACCTGGCGGAGCAACAGCGCCCCTCCGTCGCTCGACGTGTCGGGCGCGTCAAACGATACGTCGATCGGTAAACGAGGGTGAAAACCGAGCTTCAGCTGGGTACACTCCGTCATGCGGGCGGTCCCTCTCTGATGTGGCCTGAGTCCTGAATAAACCCAAGCTAGATCAAGGAGATCCGCCCGCAATCCTTTTCATCCGCGCACCGGGTATGAATTATCCGGGTTAGCCTGATCGACTCTGCCTTCCCGCTGCAGCGGCAGATGTTCTACGTGTACGACCCGAAGCGCCACACGTTGGAGCCTCTGCTCCAGACACCGGTCGGATTCAAGAACGCCCGACTCTTCCCGTTGGATGGACAGATCGGGGTCTTCACCCGGCCGGCGGGCGAGGCTGCCCTGCGGCTGGGAGCTGAGTCACCCAAGGGAAGCATCGGCTTCACCACAGTGCCGTCTCTGGATGCGCTCACGCCGGATACCATCGCCACGGCTCCGCTCTTACCAACCCAGATCGACCCCTATCAATGGTGGGCGGCGAACGACGCCAGTGAGTTGGGCGATGGCCGAGTGGCCTTGCTAGCTCACGTGGGAGCGCATCTGGGTTCGGGTGAGTTCGAGCCAGGCCGTAGGGCATCGTACTATCCGATGTTGGCCATCTTCGACCCGGCGGAGCGGGGGCTGGTCGAGGGGCTCATCCCCGTGGTCAGGGGACAGATCCCCGACCAGGGTTTCAGGAACCCCCGTTATGACGTGTTGTTTCCGGGCGCCTTCTTGGAAGGAGATCCTACCCGCTTCACCGTCGGCGTGGATGACAGCCGGGCGGCCGTCGTCACTTTGGCTGCGGGCCATCCCTGGAGGGAGTGGATCGCCAGTCCCGTGGCTGGCGAAGAGAATGAACGGGTCGTCAGATGAGGTTCAAGACGCGAGAACCGAGGGCTTTCTTCCGGAAGCCCCCGAGACAGGATCCCCGTGTCGATACGCAAGCGGAGCGCGACGCCTGTCTGGCCTATCGAGGCCCACGCGCACCCACCGCCTTCAGCGCGGAGGAGCTGCTGGCCGAAGCGGGTGTGCAGGGCAACCGCCCCTTCAAGATGGAGTGGCTCAGCTTCGAAGGTGTTGGAGGTCGGCAGGTCTTCAATCCCTCTTCGATGCTGACGATCGACGGGCGGCGAGCGCTGTGGGCAAGGGTGGTCCCCCGAGGGGCGGACCCCTCGCAGAGCGTGGTAGTACCGTTTCGTGAGACCGCTTCGGGCTCTCGGCGAATGGAGCCGATCTCCAAGGGACATTTCTTCGAAGTGGGTGAGGATCCCTCACTGATCCAGGTGTGGCAGGGCGATCAGCCGCTGAACGTGTTGGGAATCGTCGATCCCGAACCCCGCTTCCCCGCCCAACGCCAAAGTTTCTATGTGGTGAGCGACGACTTCGAAAAGCTGGATCGTGTGGCCCGGATGCCTCCCGGGATGAAGAACGTCCGGATCTTTTCTCTGCTGGGGGGAGACCTGGGGGTCTTCACCCGACCGATCTCCACCCGGGCGCTCGAGAAAGGGGCCGCGGGGCCCAAAGGAAGTGTGGGATTCACTACGGTGCCGGGGCTCGGTGGGCTGACGCCTGAGGCGGTGGAGGGGGCACCGCTCCTGGGAGGGCAGATCGATCCCTACGACTGGTGGGGGGTGAACGATGCGATCCAGATGCCCGATGGAGAGATTCTGGTGCTGGCGCACATCGGCACCGGCGAGTACGGGGTGGGCCCTTACTATTACCCGATGCTGGGAAGGCTCGACTCTCCAGCTGCTGCGGCGGTAACCGGATTGTCGGCCGGACGCGTCCCCTTTACTCGGGCCGATCTCCAGGTCGGACCTGAAGGAAACAGTCGGCGGGACATCATTTTCCCCGGCGGATTCACCCCTGGTGACCCTCATCAGTTTACGGTGGGCGTCGACGACAACACGGCAGGGGTGATCGACCTCCACGACGAAGCTTCGCTGAGTGACTGGTTGGTGCGCGATGGGGTGGGCGACCCGGCGGAGCTCGAGCCGGTATGAAGCGGTTGTCTCGTCTCCTCGCGCCGGTTGAACGGCGCTTGGGGGGCACGCCAGCCCTGGCTCAAAGGCGGTTGCGGCGGGCGATTTCGAACTCTGCCGGGCAGCTGCCTCGATGGTCCTCGTTTCTCCCCGTCCAGTCGCTGAGGGTGCCTGCCTTCCTGTCGCTGGTAGGTACATACGGGCTTCACAAGATCTTTTTCGCAGTTGGAGGGGCGGAGGAGCCGGACAGGTTGGTCCCGGTGCGCTCAATCAACGAACTCTCCCGGCTCCTCTTTCCGGGACAGCCCCTCGATCCAGCGCAGGATCGGTGTTTGCTCCTGGCTGGTCACCAAGACGACGAGGCGATCAGCGGTTCCCGGCTTCTCCATGAGATCGGTGAGATTTACGTTCAGCATCTCACCGACGGCTCACCGGCCGATCCTTCGATGCGGCGGCCGCCGGAGTTCCCGGATCGCGCCAGCTATGGCGCCCTGCGGGATGCTGAGGTGGTGGACGCTCTCTCTCTCTCTCGTCCATTCCTCAGGAGCGGGTAGGAAGATTCGAAGTGGCGGATCAGGAAGCTTGGCACCGGCTGGCGGAGCTTGCGCGCCAGACGGCGGATCTGATCGAACAGATTCGACCGAAGTGGGTGGTCACTCAGCCTTTCTCCGGCGGCCATCCCGATCACGACACGACCGCCTTCGTGGCCTGGGCCGCTTGCGAGCTGCTGCGGCGCCGCGGTGTCGAGCCACCCTGCCTCATCGAGATGGCCTCCTACGATCTCTCAACAGGGCAGTTCCGCGTTGGGCTCCCCGAGTCTACGTGCAAGGCGAGCAGGCCGAGTAACGCTGAAGAAGGACGGACGCCCGTCCCCTGGGCAGGAGACAGGCGTGCTGAGCGGGGGCTAGTAGACAGGGGGATCGCTGGCGGGGAAGGTCTGCTGGAGCCGCTCGTCCACCGTGTCTCCCCGCTTGCCGCGCGGGTTAGATGTGCCCAGCCGTTCCCTGAGAAGCACCTTGGCTCGTTCGGCCAGCTCGGAGCTCTCGTCCTGCACATCGCGGAAAAACTGCGAAAGCTCGGTGTCGTCGGAGGCGTCCGAAATGTACTGCTGGCAGGTTTCCGCCGCCTGCAACGAGTGGTACAGCACGCTGACCAGGTTGTAGTTGCTGTTCATCGCTGACCTCGCAAGTGGGAGTTGAATACCTCTGCGCGAAGAAAGCTAGCCACTCCCCCCGGTCTCGGCACCCCGGACCATGCCCTTCAGCTTTCCCTGCGAGTCGAGAGCCTCAAGCTCGCCGTAGCCGCCCAGGTGGGTCTCGCCGATGAAGATCTGGGGAACCGTGCGGCGGCCACCGCTCCGCTCGATCAACTTGGCCCGTTCCCCCCTGCTCCGGGAGACGTCAATCTCGGAGTAGGGAATGCCCCTCTTTTTAAGCAGCGCCTTGGCGAGGGTGCAGAACCGGCAGCCCGGGATAGTGTACACCCGGACCTCCTTGGGGCCCTTACGGCCCTCTGCGAGCTGCTGAGCGCGGATCACCGGCAGCCAGAGTCGAACGGAGGTGAGCAAGACCGGTCAACCTCCGTCGACGACCAGCTCCGCGAGCTTGCCTTGTGAGGCCAACACGGCAAGGTCGGTGTAGCCGCCCACGTGGGTCTCCCCGATGAAGATCTGCGGAACGGTCCGCAGGCCGCCGCTCATTTCCACCAGCTTGGCTCGGCCCGCATCGTCGTTGGTGACGTCGATCTCCCGGTAGGCGATCTCCAGCTTCTGCATCAGCGCCTTGGCCCGGTCGCAGTATCCGCAGTGGCTGGTCGTGTAGATGCGAACCTCCTTCATGGCTGTTCCTCCTCAGAAGACGACTTCGCGTGGTGCGTAGGGTTGATTAACCCTCGGCCGTTCGCAGTGCCAAGGTGGCCAAAACAAGAGGCCCCCGGCGAGCTTAGCCGGGGGCCTCGAGATTCAGCCGTGCTGAGCTGGAGGGAGGATTACATCCCCATCCCGCCCATACCGCCCATACCACCGCCCGCCGACGCGCCCTTACCGTCGTCCTCCTTCGGACGCTCTGCGATCATCGCTTCGGTCGTCAGCATCAAGGAGGCCACCGACGCCGCATTCTGGAGCGCGGTGCGGGACACCTTGGCGGGATCGATCACGCCCGCGGCGAGCAGGTCCTCGTAGACGCCGGTGGCGGCGTTGAAGCCGTGCGATCCCGTGCCTTCCTTGACCTTGTTCACGATCACCGAGCCCTCCAGGCCGCCGTTGCCGACGATCTGGCGGAGGGGCTCCTCGAGAGAGCGGCGAATGATCTCCACGCCGAACTTCTCGCCTTCGCTCCAGTTGCCCTTCTCAATGGCCTTGAGGGCCCGGATGTAGGCGACCCCGCCACCGGGGACCACGCCCTCTTCCACCGCGGCGCGGGTGGCGTTGAGCGCGTCTTCCACGCGGGCCTTCTTCTCCTTCATCTCGGTCTCGGTGGCCGCACCGACGTTGATCACCGCCACGCCTCCGACCAGCTTCGCCAGCCGCTCTTGCAGCTTCTCGCGATCGTAGTCGCTGGTGGTCTCCTCGATCTGAGCGCGGATCTGCTTCACGCGACCCTCGATCTCCTTCTGGGCCCCGGCTCCGTCGATGAGGGTGGTGTTGTCCTTGTCCACGGTGATCCGCTTTGCCCGGCCGAGATCGGCCAGGGTTAGGGTCTCCAGCTTGATGCCCAGATCCTCGGCGATCATCTTGCCGCCAGTGAGGGTGGCAATGTCCTCCAGCATCGCCTTGCGGCGGTCGCCGAAGCCCGGTGCCTTGACGGCGCAGGTGTTGAGCACGCCGCGGATCTTGTTGACCACCAGGGTGGCCAGCGCCTCACCCTCGACCTCTTCGGCGATGATCAGCAGCGGCTTGCCAGCCCGTGCGACCTGCTCCAGGACCGGAAGGAGATCCTTCATGCTGGAGATCTTCTTCTCGTGGATCAGGATGTACGGATCCTGAAGGGCAACCTCCATCCGCTCCGGGTCGGTTACGAAGTAGGGCGAGAGGTAGCCGCGGTCGAACTGCATGCCTTCCACCACGTCCAGCGTAGTCTCCAGCCCCTTGGCCTCCTCGACGGTGATCACGCCCTCCTTGCCCACCTTCTCCATCGCATCGGCGATGATCTGGCCGATGGTGGCGTCGCCGTTGGCGGAAATGGTTCCGACTTGGGCGATCTCCTTCTTGTCCTTGGTTGGCTTGGCCATCTTCTTCAGCTCGGCGACCACGGTCTCGACCGCCTTGTCGATGCCGCGCTTGATCTCCATCGGGTTGTGACCCGCGGCGACCAGCTTGGAACCCTCGCGGAAGATCGCCTGGGCCAGCACGGTCGCGGTCGTGGTCCCGTCACCGGCCACGTCGGAGGTCTTGGAGGCGACCTCCTTCACCATCTGCGCGCCCATGTTCTCGAACCGGTTCTCCAGCTCGATCTCCTTGGCGACGGTGACGCCATCCTTGGTGATGGTGGGGGATCCGAACGATTTCTCGATCACCACGTTGCGACCCTTGGGCCCCAGGGTGACCTTCACCGCGTCGGCGAGGGCGTTGACGCCCCGGAGGATCAGCTCTCGGGCGCGTACGTCAAAAACGAGTTCTTTAGACATGAATGTTGCTCCGAATCTTTAAGGTGAAGGGGGGACTACTTCTCGAGGACGCCGAGGACGTCCTCTTCGCGGAGGATCAGGAGGTCTTTGCCGTCGAGCTTGATCTCGGTGCCCGCGTACTTGCTGAACAGCACGGTGTCGCCGGCCTTGATGTCGAGCGGGCGGACCTTGCCATCCTCCAAAACCTTGCCATTGCCGACGCTTAACACCTTGGCCTGGAGCGGCTTCTCCTTGGCGCTGTCGGGGATGATGATCCCGCCCTTGGTCTTCGACTCCTCTTCGGTGCGCTCCACAATCAATCGATCTTGCAACGGACGAAAATTCATCTGTGCTCTCCTGTGCTCAAAGCCGCCCCAAGGCTCTTTGCCCGGGTACACGGCCCATGGGGGTTGATAGAACTGCTTGAAACACCACGCTTCTGGCACTCAGGAACAAAGAGTGCCAACGAGGCGCGCGGATAGTAACCAGCGAGGCTTGAGTGTCAAGGCGTGCCTGGCGTTAGCACTCGATCAGCCGGAGTGCTACGCAAGCCCCAGAAATCACGAGCCCTTTTTGCCTGGCCGGGAGGGGATGGGTAGACTTGGGGGAAAGGACACCCCCGAAACGGAGGTCCAAGGTCGATGAGCCAGCTGGTCGTTGCCCCCTCTTTGAAGGAATTCTTCAAGCGAACGCTCAACGAGGCGATGTCTCGCCGCCGCCTGGAGCTCGACGAGGTCACCGAGTTCTACCTGGTCAATCTGCTCGCTGATTTCATCGACACCGAGAAGCTGCTGCCCGAGAAGGCGGAGGACGGCCGGCGGGAGCACGAGTCCCTGGCGCTCCTCTATCACCGCGCGCAGCAGCAGGACCGGGACGGAAGGATCAGGATGCTGCGGCGGCTGGGAGACGTGTCGCTCTACCGCGCCGGCTTCTTCTCCGATTCGCTGCGCGCGCAGGTGGTGGGCGCCGACTACTACATTCAGATGGGTTGTACCGCGTATGGACAGGTGGCGGAGCTGACGCCGCAGGGCGGTTTCGCGGCGGTCTATCGGGAGCTGAACCAGAAGTTCCGCTCGCTGGTGGAGGTGCTGGAGGAGATCGCCGCGCGCGGGATGGTGACGCAGGGACCGGAGGGGGCCCTACAAGTTTACGAGAGCTGGGCCCGGACCGGCAGCGAGAGGCTGGAGCGGGTATTGATCGATGCTGGGGTGTTGGTGCCCAAGCCGGGGTTAGCCAATTGATCATCGGCCGGATCCAGGAGCATCTGGAGACGATCTATGCCGTCCGCTGCCTCGCGCGCGCTGCCGACTTCCTGTTGAGCCCGGAGCAGGCTTCGAAGCTGGGAGCAACCGGTCGGACCGCCGAAGAGCTGCTGGTTGCCGAGAGCGAGGATGGTGAGTCGTTGGAGGTGGGACTCTACTACGCCCCCGAGCTGCTCTCCCGGGTCGGGGCCGCCGACGGCGCCGATGTGTACGAGGACGAGCTGAACGCCTACTGCCAGATTGCGGAAGGGGTCTCGCACTTCGTGTACCTGAGCCAGGTGGTGGGGAGGGAACGGCGGGTCTCGCTGCTGGAGATGGAGGTGCAGGGGGAGGTCGACAAGTTCGTCACCTGCGCCCTTCGTCAGTGGGCGGTGGCCGGCTATGCGCAGGCGCTGCATCGACGGCTGTTCCATGGCGTGAGCTACGTCGCGGGACTCGAGCCGCACGAGCGGGCCCGCTACGAGGAGGCCAACCGGGTGGCGCGGAACTACTGCGCGC
>JBGTHI010000260.1:0-1532 GCA_041746295.1 Myxococcaceae bacterium | reverse complement strand
CGGTGGGGAACCGGATCGAAGCCCGTCCTGCTGTTACACGGCTTTACCCACGCCGGCGCTTCGTGGCGGGTGCTGGAGTCGCGGTGGGGAACGATCCTCTCGGTGTTGGCGCCGGACCTGCCCGGCCACGGCGCCGACTTTTCCATCCGGCAGTCCCGGGGGGACCTCCCCGTCAGCTTCGAGGAGGTGGTCGGGGAGCTGGCGGCGGCCATCGACCGTGAGTGGGGGGGGCCTATGGCGGTGGTCGGCTACTCGCAGGGGGCGAGACTCGCCCTCGCTCTCACGCTGCTCTACCCTGCGCGCGTGAGCCATCTGGTGATGGAGAGCGGGGCCCCTGGAATCGGTTCCGAGGCCGAGCGGCGGTCGCGGCGCGAGGCAGATGCGCGGCGCGCGGAGCGGATCGAGAGGCTGGGGACCCCGGCTTTCATCGCGGAGTGGGAAGCGCTTCCGCTCTTCGCCGGCACTCGGGCGCTTCCCCTCCAGATTCAGCGGTCGCTCCGAGGTCATCGGGAAGGCCATTGCGCTCAAGGCCTCGCCTGGGCTCTGCGGACTTTGGGGCAGGGAAGCCAGCCGGACTACACCGAAGCGCTGGTGGAGCTCGCTCCTCCGGCGCTCTTTATCGCCGGGACCCGAGACGAAAAGTACCGTCGGCTGGCGGCCGAGATGGCGGCCCGCGCGCCCCGCGGACAGCTCAAGCTCTTTGACTGTGGACATGCACCCCATCTGGAGGCGCCCGGCTACGCCTCAGCGGTGCTCGACTTTCTCTCTCGAGGTGTGGTTGGAGGAATGCCATGAGCTCGTTCACCTGGAAGCCCCTGAATCCAAGAGCGAAGTACGACGACATTCGCGCTGAGACCTTCGAAGGGATCGCCAAGATCACCATCAACCGCCCGGAGGTCCGCAACGCCTTCCGTCCGCAGACCCTGTTCGAGCTGACCGAGGCGTTTGAGCTCAGCCGCAATGATGCCGAGGTCGGGGTGATCATCCTGACCGGCGAGGGCGATCAGGCTTTCTGCTCCGGGGGCGACCAGCGCGTTCGAGGCCATGCCGGCTACGTGGGGCGCGACGGCGTTCCTCGCCTCAATGTGCTCGATCTCCAGAAGCAGATCCGATCGCTTCCCAAGCCGGTGGTGGCGATGGTGGCCGGCTATGCGATCGGCGGCGGCCACGTGCTGCACGTGGTATGCGATCTGACGATCGCCGCCGAGAACGCGCGGTTCGGCCAGACGGGCCCCAAGGTGGGCAGCTTCGACGGTGGCTTCGGCGCCTCCTACCTCGCCTCCATCGTCGGCCAGAAGAAGGCGCGGGAGATCTGGTTCCTGTGCCGCCAGTACGACGCGAAGGAAGCGCTGGAGATGGGACTGGTCAACAAGGTGGTCCCGCTGTCGGAGCTGGAGAAGGAGACCGTCGGCTGGTGCCGCGAGATGCTCGACAAGAGCCCGCTGGCGCTGAGACTGCTGAAGAGCTCTTTCAACGCATCACTGGACGGGCAGGCTGGCGTGCAGGAGTTGGCCGGCAACGCCACGCTGCTC
>JBGTHI010000259.1:0-7506 GCA_041746295.1 Myxococcaceae bacterium | reverse complement strand
AGCCCACCAGCTCCGCCAGGATGGTCGCGCCTCGCTTCTTGGCGTGCTCCATCTCCTCGATGACCAGGATGCCGGAGCCCTCGCCCATCACGAAGCCGTCCCGGTCCTTGTCGAACGGTCGGCTGGCCGCGTCGGGCCGGTCGTTCCGCTCGGAGAGCGCCTTCATCACCGAAAAACCACCCACCGACAGCGGCGTAATCGGAGCCTCGGCGCCGCCGGCGATCGCCGCAACCCTCTCACCGACCCGGATCGCCTTCCAGGCCTCGCCGATCGCATGAGCACCCGTGGCGCAGGCGGATACCGGCGACCAGTTGGGCCCCTTGGCGCCGTGCCGAATGCTCACCAACCCCGGCGCCATGTTGATGATCATCTGGAGGATGAAGAAGGGCGAGAGCCTATCGAACCCCTTCTCCAGCGCCCGCTTGTGCTGCTCTTCCAACGAGCCCAGACCGCCGATGCCGGAGCCGATCAACACGCCGACCTTCTCGGCAGCATAGCCGTTGGGCAAGTCCAACCCGATCGGGATCCCGCTCTCCTTGACCGCCATTTCAGAGGCGGCGATCGCGTACTGCGTGAAGAGATCCATCCGGCGGGCTTCGCGCCTGTCGAGGTACTCCTCGACGTTGAAGTCGTGAACCTCGCCCGCGATCCGGGTCGCCAGCTTCTCCAGGGGGAAGCGGGTGATCGGCACGATGCCGGACTTTCCGGCGAGCATCGCTTGCCAGGTTTTCTCCACGCCGGTACCCAGCGCGGTGATCAAGCCCGTTCCAGTCACGACCACTCTGCGGTTCGACACGTTTCCCTCCGCGACGCCTCTGCCTTGGCTACTTCTTGTGGGTATTGATGTAGTTGACCGCGTCGCCTACGGTCTTGATGTTCTCGGCCTCTTCGTCGGGAATCTCCACCTCGAACTCCTCTTCCATCGCCATCACCAGCTCGACAATGTCCAGGCTGTCCGCGCCCAGATCCTCGATGAAGGAGGACTCCTGCTTGATCTCGTCCTCACCGACCCCGAGCTGGTCCGCGATGATCGACTTGACCTTCAGCTCGATGGATGACGTCGCCATGGTTCCTGTTCCTTTCAAAAGGTTAAAAACGAGCGGGCGTATATCCCACGCCGAATCCGGAATCCACCACCCGCTACATGTAGAGGCCACCGTTGACCTTCACCACCTCGCCGGTGACGTAAGCGGCGGCGTCACTGGAAAGAAACAGCACCACCTGGGCCACTTCATCCGCGTGGCCCAACCGACCCAATGCGACGCTCTGCAGCAACGCGGTGCGAGAGGCTTCGGGGATCTTCGCGGTCATGTCGCTCTCGATGAAGCCGGGCGCGACCGCGTTGACGCGAATGTTTCGGGAGGCGAGCTCTCGGGCCACCGCCTTGGTCAGGCCGATCAGGCCCGCCTTGGAGGCCGCGTAGGCCGCCTGCCCGGCGTTGCCCATCTGGCCCACGACCGAGGTCAGGTTCACCACCGCCCCGCCCCTCTGCTTCATCATCGGCCGCGAGGCGGCGCGGATCAGCGCGAAGGCACCCTTCAAGTTGGTGTCGAGCTGGCGATCCCAGTCGTCGTCCTTTACCCGCATCACCAGGCCGTCGATCGAGATGCCCGCGTTGTTGACCAGGACATCCAGCCGGCCGAACTCGGAGACCACCGCGTCGATCACCTCGGCGCAGGCCTTGGTATCGGCCGCATCCAGCCGCAGCGCCTTGCCCTTTCCGCCCGCCGCTGTCACCTGAGCCACCGACTCGTGCGCCGCCGCCTCGTTCCCGACGTAGGTCAGCACCACTGTAGCGCCCCGCTTCGCGAACGCCACCGCGCAGGCTCGCCCGATGCCGCGCGAGCCGCCCGTGACCAACACCACCTTGCCCGCGAAATCGCTCATTGCGCCTCCAGTTCCTTCAGGGCGCTCTCGAGCGAGGCGCCATCTTCCACGTTGACCATCATGAGACCCTTAGAGATCCGGCGGACCAGGCCGCTGAGCACCTTCCCTGGTCCCAGCTCCACCAGATGGGTCACCCCCTGCCGCTCCAGCTCCCGAACGCATTCAACCCAACGCACCGGCGCGGTCACCTGCTCCAGCAGAAGGGGAACCACCCGCTTAGGGTCGCTGTTAGGCTTAGCCTCGACGTTGGTGACCACCGGGATCGACGGCGCCTTCACCGCCGCGCGCTCAAGCACCTCCTTCAGGCGGGCCTTCACCGGCTCCATTAGGGCCGAGTGGAAGGGAGCGGAGACCGGGAGCGGAACCACCCGCTTCGCGCCGGCCGCCTTGAGCTTCTCCTCCGCCCGCGCGACAGCTCCGGCATGT
This sequence comes from Myxococcaceae bacterium, assembly GCA_041746295.1. Lineage (GTDB taxonomy): Bacteria > Myxococcota > Myxococcia > Myxococcales > Myxococcaceae > JBGTHI01. The sequence continues at coordinate 5,193 of JBGTHI010000259.1, read as the reverse complement.
CCGGCGATCACCGTCTGCTCCGGCGAGTTGTAGTTGGCGGGCTGGACGACTTCGTTGGGCTCCGCGGCCCGCAGCTCGGCGCAGATGACTCGGATCTTTTCGGCATCGAGCCCGAGCACCGCCGCCATCGCACCCTGCCCCTGCGGCACCGCCTCCTGCATGAACTGGCCCCGGGCCCGGACCGACTTCACTCCGTCGGTCAGCGGCAGTGCGCCGGCCGCGACCAAGGCGGAGTACTCCCCCAACGAGTGACCGGCCACAAAGGCGGCCGTTGGAGCGCGCTTGGCGAAGACCGCGTGGATGGCGGCGGAGACGGTGAGGATCGCCGGCTGCGCATTTGCCGTCAGCTCAAGTGATGCCTTAGAGCTTGTGGTCCCCTCGAAACAGAGCTTGGAGATCTTCTCTCCCAGCGCATCATCGGCCATCTCGAAGACCGCCTTGGCCTCGGGGAAGTCTTGGAACAGCTTCAGGCCCATGCCGGGCGACTGGCTGCCCTGTCCCGGAAAAACCCATGCCCACTTCTGTGTCATCTTTCGTCTTATCCTTTTGAAGCGGATGGTTCGCTACCAGCGGACCATCGCGGTCCCCCAGGCCATCCCGGCGCCGATCGCCATCATCGCCACCAGGTCGCCCTTCTTGACCTTGCCCGCCCGGTTGATCTCGTCGAGCGTCATCGGCATCGACGCGGACGAGGTGTTGCCGTACTTCGAGATGTTGATGTGGCACTTGTGCGCCGGGATCTTCAGCCGCTCCAACACCGCCTCGACGATCCGGACATTGGCCTGATGCGCCACCACGTGATCCACCTGATCCGCCGTGAAGCCGTTGTGCTCAAGCGCCACCAAAGTCGCCTCCACCAGCGCGCGAACTGCGAACTTGTAGACCTCGCGCCCGTTCATCGAGACGTAGTGGAGCTTCTGCTTCACCGTCTCCTCGGTGGGAGGATGGGCCGAGCCACCGCCCGGGATGAGGAGGATGCCGGTCTGGCTCCCGTCCATGTAGAGGTGGGTGGAGAGGATACCGCTGCCCTCGGTGGGCGCAGGTCCCAGAACCATCGCGCCTGCCGCGTCTCCGAACAGCACGCAGGTGTTCCGGTCGGTCCAGTCGATCATCCGCGTGAGGAGATCGGCGCCGATCACCAGGGCGCGCTTGGCCTTGCCGGTCTGAACGAACTGATCGGCGATCGAGAGGCCGTAGATCGATCCGGCGCAGGCGGCGGAGATGTCAAAGGCGAAGGCGTTCTTGGCGCCCAGCTTGTGCTGCAGGGTCGCGGCACAGGCCGGCATCATCGTGTCGGGTGTAACGGTGGCTACCAGGATCAAATCCACCTCGTCCGGACGGGTGTTGGCCAGCTCCAGCGCCTGGATGGAGGCCCGCAACGCGAGGTCGGAGGTGTTCTCCCCCGGCTGGGCACGACGGCGCTCGCGGATCCCGGTGCGCTCGGAGATCCAGGCGTCCGAGGTGTTCACCATCTTCTCCAGATCCTGGTTGGTGATGACCTTCTCAGGCGCGTAGGCACCGGTTCCAAGGATATATGAGCGCGGCACGGCCTTGAGCCCCTTTCGTCCACGTTCTCTCGCGGCAAGGTGGTGCGCTCTTTACCTAAACGGGCCCCCGCTGTCGCGCCCCATCAAGCGATGGGTGAGGGCGGACGCGTCATCGCGCTGCGCAAACTCTTACGCAGCGAAGGCGGGTTCGGTGCTCTAGACGCTCTGCGCCTGCTCCTCGGCGCGCGGCGGCAAACGGCCCGGCAACCAGCTTTGCGCACCTTGGAAGGATCGCTCCAGCTCTTCGATCAACCCCGCATCGACCGTCTGCATTGCCGCGCGGAGCGCGTTCTTCACCGCGCGCTGGCAGGATCGCCCGTGCGCCACCACCGCGACCTTGGGCACGCCCAGAACCGGTGCTCCGCCGTACTCGGCGTAGTCGATCCGATCGCGCACGCCGCGGAAGATCGGCTTGAGCAGCCAGGCCGCGAGCTTCTGGAGGAGACCTCCCCCCAAGATGCCCGACTTGATCAACGAAACGACCGCCATCGCGGCGCCCTCGGAGGTCTTGAGCACCACATTGCCGGTGAAGCCGTCGGTCACTACCACGTCGACCTTGCCGGAGAATATGTCCTGTCCTTCGACGTTGCCGACGAAGTTGAGGTCAGACCCCTTGAGCAGTGACCATGCCTCGCGCGTCAGCTCGGTGCCCTTACCCTCCTCTTCTCCGTTGGAGAGGATTCCGACCCGCGGCTGGGCCACCTTCCGCACGGACCGCACGTAGGCCGAGCCCATCACCGCGAACTGCGCCAGATGGGAGGCCTTGCACTCCACGACGGCGCCGGCGTCGATCAGCAGGCAGCGGTTGTTCTCGCCGTGGGCATCGGTGCCCAACGAGGGCATGAAGGTGCCGAAGGCCGGCCGCTCGACACCCTCAAGACGGCCCAAGACCAGCAGCGCACCCGCCATCATCGCGCCGGAGTGGCCCGCGGAGATCACCGCGTCGGCGGCTCCCGATTTGACGAGGTCGAAACAGACGCGCAACGAGGCATCTCGCTTGCGGCGGATCGCCGCGCCAGCGTTGTCCTCCATCCCGATCACATCGGCCGCCGCATGCACCCGCACATTGTTGGGTAGACCGGCGCTGCCCGCGACCTCGCGGATAGCAGCCTCGCGGCCCACCAACACGACCTCGTGCTGCGGAAAATCCTTGGCGAAGAGGAGAGCGCCCTCTACCGGTGCCTTGGGCGCGTGGTCTCCCCCCATCGCGTCCAGCGCGAGCCGCACCTACTCGACCGCCAGGACTTCGCGGCCTCCGTAGGTTCCGCAGGACTTGCAGACCCGGTGGGACAGGACCGGCTCACGGCACTTTGGGCAGGCGTTCACCTGCACGGCCGAGCGAAGGTTGCTGTTGGCCGCGCGACGGCGGTTGCGGCGCATCTTGGACGTTCGCTTCTTGGGAACTCCCACGGTCTGCTCCTTTGGTTCTAAAAAAACTTCAGTTGATCTTGATGTTCTTCAATGCCGCCAGGCGGGGGTCGATCGCCTTCGGCGCGCAGCTGCAACCGGCTTCGTTCCGGTTCTGGCCGCACCCGGCGCAGAGCCCCCTACAATCCTCCCGGCAAACCACGTCCATCGGCAGGGCCAGCATCACCTGTTCCCGAACGATCGGATCCAGATCGATCCGCTTGCCATCAAAGGGTTCGACGTCCGCGGCCTCCAGCTCGAAGCTTCCGGTGAGGTCGCCCTCCTGCCCTTCCTCTCGCCCGCCGTTCTCCTGGCTCTCGCGCGGCTTCGCGGCCTTGGCTACCAGGCTCAGGGTGAACTCCACCGGCAGCTTGATCGGGACCTCAGCCAAGCAACGCTTGCAGGAGGCGGCCATCGGCGCCGCCAACCTACCGCGCAGCAGGACGCCCCCACTGACGCGATGAAGTGACGCTTCCAGCTCGGCGTCCCCGCCGGCGCGAAAGGGCGCACCCGTGCCTTCGCCGACCGCCTCGGACAACAGGGCGCGCGGGATCGGCTCCCGGAGGTTCAGCCCTTCTTCGCGTATTTCTTCGACTTTGACGACCATGGCCCCAATTACGGCGGACGGCGGAACAGCGGTACGGCGACATGCCTTTACCAGGCGGGGCGGACCCTTATGACAGCGCAAGCGCCAAAGTCAACGCGGGTGAGGCGTGGGTCGCCCGCCTTGCCCCTTGTCGCCCAAGGGCGCTCCGCGCTAGAGGCAGCGCCACGGTGGGGAACGCGCGCACAGAGGGAATGGGTCGATGCCCGGGCAGGAACGCCGGGCTGATCGCGCTCGCTTTCTGCATCCTGGCCCACCCCATCCAAGCGGCCAGGCCCGAATCGGGGCCCGCCACGGTCCTCAAGGCCACCGAACGGCTACTCGAGGAGGGAGAGTTTGAGAATGCGGTCAAGAAGCTGCGCGCCCTGAATCAGCGTCAGGCGCTCACGCGACCAGCGCAGGCCCAGAGCTATTACCTGCTGGGTTGGGCCTACCTCTATCTTGGGAACACTGCCGGCGCCCGTGCCACCTATCAGCGCCTGGTCCATTTGGACCCCCGCTTCACCCTTCCTTCCCATGCCTCCCCCAAGATCAAGATGCTGTTCGACCAGGCGCGCCGCGACACCGGCACGTCGCCTCGCGCTCCGTCTGCCCCTGCCAGGCCCTCTAGGCTCTCGGAAACGACCCGCCTCCAAGTTTCATCCGCGTCCTACTTGCGATTCTCCCATCTGCCGCGCGTCCCCCGCTACCGCGGACCGAACCCGGTCGCGCGCCGGAAGCCGGAGCGTGAGGTCGCCTCTCGCCCAGCCGTTTCGAACATCGCCGGATGGACCCACTGGATCGAGCGCGAACGACTGCCATGAGACACTCAACCCCGCGGCAGGAGGATGGACCATGCCTCGAATCCTAATTGTGGAAGACGAGCAGGACCTGGCTGGCCTCCTGGACTACAATCTCAAGCAGGCCGGCTTCGAGACCGAGGTCGCGCTAACCGGTGCCTCGGCCCTGAGCAAGCTGCGCAACAACCGGCCCGACCTCCTCCTGCTCGACATCATGCTACCGGACATCCCGGGAACGGAGGTGGCCCGGCTGGTGAAAGAAGACCCGGAGCTCAAGCAGATCGCGGTGGTCATGGTGACCGCCAAGGGGCAGGAGACCGACCGCGTCCAGGGACTGGAGCTGGGTGCTGACGACTATCTGGTCAAGCCCTTCTCGGTCAGGGAGCTGGTCCTCCGGGTTAAGGCGGTGCTCCGGCGTGGAGTCCCCGAAACGGGCGATAGCCTGGTCGCTGGCTCCATCTCGCTGGACGTCAACCGGCACGAGGTCAAGGTCGACAACACGCCCATAGATCTGACCGCGCTGGAGTTTCGCCTGCTGCGCACGCTGATGGAGCGGCCCGGCCGGGTTCAGACCCGCGAAGTGCTGCTCTCCGACGTTTGGGGAATCGAAGCGGACGTGGTCACTCGCACCGTAGACACCCATATCAAGCGGCTGCGGGAGAAGCTGGGGCCAGCGGGTGACATCATCGAGACGGTGCGCGGAGTGGGCTACAAGCTGGTGATTGGGTAGCCACCCGGGTGCCCTGACCGATGCGCTCCTGGGTTCGATATGTCTTGGCCCTCGCGGCCGCCGCAATCGCCGCCGCACTGACGCTGCTCTTGGGAGGGCCGCTCAGCGCCGCGCTCGGAGCGGCCA
>JBGTHI010000258.1:0-3435 GCA_041746295.1 Myxococcaceae bacterium | reverse complement strand
TTGCGCCCGGGGCGCTCAAGGGTTGCCACGACCGGCCTACCTCGCTCAAACGCTTCCCCAACGGGGCGACCGGAGATTTCTTCTTTCAAAAACGAGTGCCCACTCCTCGACCCGAGTGGATTCAGACTGCGGTGGTGCACTTTCCCAGCGGACGCTCAGCGGAATTCCTGACCATCGTGGACTCCGCTCATCTGGCCTGGGCAGTGAACCTTGGATGTATTGATCTCAATCCGTGGCCGGTACGCAGGACAGATCTGGACCGGCCGGATGAGTTGCGGGTGGACATCGATCCCACTCCCGGCGTCCCGTTTGACCACGTGAGACAGGTGGCAATGGTGGTCAAGGATGTTCTTGATGAGCATGAGTTGACCGGCTTCCCCAAGACCTCAGGCTCGAGAGGAATCCACATCAATGTTCGAATTAGCCCCGAGTGGGGATTCACGGAGGTGCGCCGGGCGGCCCTGGCCCTTTCTCGGGAGGTTGAGCGAAGGGAACCGGCGCTGGCCACCACAGCCTGGTGGAAGGAGAACCGGCATGGAGTTTTCCTGGACTACAACCAGAATGCCCGCGACCGAACGGTGGCTTCCGCCTATTCGGTCCGCCCGATGCCCGATGCGCGGGTTTCCTGCCCGCTGACCTGGGAGGAGGTTCCCTACGTGGAGCCGGCAGACTGGCGGTTAGACACGGTCCCTGCACGATTCGCCCTGGGGGACCCGGGGGCGGGCATCGACGAAGCCGTGGGCAGGTTGTCTTCATTGCTTGATCTGGCGCGAACCGACGAGAAGCAGGGTTTGGGTGACGCCCCATGGCCCCCAAATTTTCCTAAGATGCCGGGAGAGCCCAAGCGGGTGCAGCCTTCAAAGGCCAAAAAGGACGATAATCGATAGTGATATGCATCACTATGCTGTAAAGTCACTATTGTGGGTGCGAACCAGAGTTGGGATCAGATTTTGGACGCAGCGGCTCGCCTTCAACGGCTGGTGCCGGACGCGGTTCTTGTAGGAGGCACTGCCGCTGCGCAGCATGCCGGTCATCGGGTGTCCTTTGACGATGACCATGTGGTTGCGGACCTCCGAGACCGCTTCGATCAACTCCTTGGGGACCTTGAAGCGACAAGCGGTTGGATCACTGCTCGTACACGCAGGCCGGTACTGATTCTGGGCAGTCTGGACGGTGTTGAGACCGGAATCAGACAGTTAATTCGTCGACGACCATTGGAGGTCCAGACGATCTTGTCCCCTTCCGGCGACGAATTCCGCGTGCCCACGTTGGAAGAGATGCTTCGGATCAAGGCCTGGTTGGTACTTCGACGCAACGCCACTCGTGACTATCTGGATGTGGTTGCGCTGTCGGAACGGCTCGGTCACGAAGCGATCGCCGTGCTTATGAACATCGACAATTATTACGCTGATCAGATTGGTCCAGATGGACAAAGAGTCAGCACTCAATTGGCTCGCCAGCTATCCGAGCCGTTGCCCTATGACCTGTCAGAGGTAGATCTCACTCGGTATCGCAAGCTCGATCCTCGCTGGCAGCAGTGGGGAGAAGTGGCTGCAGTCTGCCGGAACCTGGCCATGGGAATGCTCGACTTCGCGGGGAAGGCAGAGCAATTGTGATCCACCGCCATCTGGATGTTCCCGAGGGAACGGCCGTAGAGGACCTGGGGTTGGCCGGGCTTGATGACCTCCTGGACCGGGGCGACCTTACCGATTGGGCTCCTCTGGCCAGGGCGATTGCTCAGGCTCCCAACGGCCGGCTGGCAGATTCGGTCTTAAATTTGTGCGAAGCCCACCCAATGTACGGGACGAGCGCTCTCTGGAAGTCATGGATACACAACCTTAGGTCTGCTCTGCCTTCGGAGCCGGCGATGTTGAACCTGTCGGAGTTGCGCAGATCGAGGGGGCAGACTCAGGCTCAGCTCGCGCAGTTGCTGGGCATATCGCAGTCCGATGTCTCAAAGCTAGAGCGACGCAAAGACATGCGCATCTCCACCCTGGCCGCTGTGGTCGGGGCGTTGGGAGGGACTGTTCGACTTACCGCAAGCTTTCCCGGTGGAACCGCTGCCGATCTGGCGGTTGGTCCGAAGACAGACCGATCGAGTGGGCGTACCCTGGAAACATGACCTCATTGTCCGAAGAACTGTTGCTGCTTGCCCTGGATGACAAGAAGGGTTCGGTGGGGATGACGGCATCTACCACGCTGGACACAGCCCTTGCCGGCGCTCAACTTCTGGACCTGGTGCTTGCCCACAAACTCCTCTTGGAGGATGGCCGGATCACCGTTGCCAACGCTGCCCCCACCGGCGACGCAGTGCTTGATGAGGCGCTTAAGAAAATTGCCGATGACCCCAAAACCCGCAAGCCCGCAATCTGGATTCCCAAGATGACCAAGGGGCTGCGGAAGCGCCTTTTGGCCGAGTTGGTGCACAAGGGCATCCTTGCCGAGGACAGGAAGAAGCTGCTCGGGTTCATCCCCAGCACCCGCCACCCGTCCCTGGACCCCACCGCAGAAACTGAGGCGTGGGATCGCCTGCGCGCTGCGCTTCTGGACGATGTCACTCCTGATGAGCGCACTGCCGCGCTGGCGGCGGTCATTCAAGCGGCCGACCTGGAGGGTCTGATCCTGGACCGGGACGAACGGAAGTTGGCGAAAGCCAGGCTGAAGGAGTTGGCCAAAGATCAGGCCATGAGCCCGGCAATCGCAAGCGCCATTTCGTCGGTAAATGCGGCTACCACTGCAGCAATCATGGCGGCCACCGCTTCATCGGCCGCTGCTTGTAGCGCTGCCTCGTCTTCGGCTTCCTGCAACTAACCCACCTCAAGCATCATGAAGCTGCCGGTGATGCCTCCCGTTAAACCCATGCTTGCCCGATCGGTCCCCGACATTCCTGACGGGATGCTGTACGAGCCCAAGTTCGACGGATTTCGCTGCATCATTTTTCGAGACGGAAGTGATGTGGAGTTGGGCAGCCGTAACGAGAAGCCTCTGAACCGCTACTTCCCGGACATTGTGGAAGCGGTGCTGGCAGAGCTTCCGGAGCGGTGCGTCATCGACGGAGAGGTGGTGGTGGCGCAGGGCTCTGGTCTGGATTTTGAGGCTCTTCAGCAACGTATCCATCCCGCAGCCTCCCGGGTGAATATGCTGGCCAAACAAACCCCCGCCGCCTTCATTGCGTTCGATCTGCTGGCCCTGGGCAATCAATCATTAACGGCGACACCGTTCACCGAACGCCAGCGTGCGCTGAAGGAGGCTCTCAGCTCAAGTGGTCACCCCATCTACCTGACTCCGTCCACGGACGATCTCGACCTGGCAAGACGGTGGTTCACCGCCTTTGAGGGGGCGGGTTTGGACGGCGTGATGGCCAAGCCGAGGGACATTCAGTACGTCCCGGACAAAAGGCTGATGTTCAAAATCAAGCACCAGCGCACTGCGGAC
>JBGTHI010000257.1:0-1546 GCA_041746295.1 Myxococcaceae bacterium | reverse complement strand
GCCGCCGCCAGGGCGTAGCCGGCGAACACCTCGGTGAGCGCCTTGCCCGAAAAGTAGACCAGCTCGTACCAGACGGCGCAGGCCGCCCCCGCCACCCACGGGTGACGCAGGCTGAGCTTTCGCGCCAGCGCCATCGCACAGGCGACGGGGGTCAGCGAAAAGAGAGCGAGGAACAGATCGACACCCAGCAAATAGCCGCGCGAGCCCGCTCCGAGCCACTCGGTGGTGCGCATTACCGCGGCCAGAATGCCGGGGAGTACCCAGGAGCGGACGCCGTCCCTGAACTCCCAAGGCACCACGCCATAGCCAAAGGCGAGCCGGTGCCCCTGCTCCAGGGTCTGGAAGATCTCGTCAGGCCACGCCAGGTTGGGCGTCAAGCGGATGACCGCCAGATGGAATGCGAAGGCCGCCGCAAGAACCGCGTAGTCCGAAGCCCGCTTTGTCATTGCCGGTGAACCTTAGATGGTTGACGCAGGCCCGGATCCAAAGAAGTAGACTGCGCGCCCAATGACCGAGCACGCACAGGGGGGAAGTCGGAGGGAGCCACGCGCCGTTATGCGGCTCGGCCGAGCGCCGGTCTTCATGCAGCTGATCGAGAAGACCTTCGGCAAAGATGTGACCACCCGCACCTGGGAAACCCTGGAGAAAGTGGCGAAGGCCTGAAGATGCGTCGGCGCGACTTCGCTGCCCTGTGCGCTGGAGCGACGCTTCAGGCACTCACCGGCTGCGGTCGCCGGGGAAACGCCGCGGACGAACGACGGTTGGTGGTTCGCACCCAACCCTTCGGCGGCGATCCCGGTCCGCTCAACGCCCTCTACACCGACTTCGAGCGGCGCCACCCGGGCTTCACGGTGGTCCGGCAGACCCTTCCCAACGCGTCCGATGTGGCCCATCAATACTTCCTCACGGCGCTGGAGGGCGGCGCGGCCGACTTCGACCTCTTCGTAGCCGACGTCGTCTGGATTCAGGAGTTCGCCCGCGCCGGCTGGGTAGTCGAGCTGACGAGCCACTTCACTCCGGAGCGGCTCGCGCGGGACTTCTTTCCGGCAATCGTGGAGGCGGTTACGTATCGGGGAAAGGTCTACGCCGTCCCCTACTACGTCGACGTGGGGCTGCTCTATTACCGCCGAGATCTGGTGGCCGCGCCGCCGGCCTCGTACCAGGACCTGGAGGAGGCGGTCGAATCGGTGCGCAGGCGGCACCCTGCGCTCAAGGGCCATCTCTGGCAGGGCAAGCAGTACGAGGGCTTGATCTGCAACGTCTTCGAGAACCTCTGGGGCGAGCAACGGGGAGACTCCGCCGCATCCGTGGTGAAGCCCGACGGAACGCTCCGGATCGACCTTCCCGAAGCGGAGGAGGCGCTCTCCCGGATGCGCCGCTGGATCGAACGCGGCATCTCACCGGCTTCGGTCACCTCCGCCACCGAGGAGGACAGCCGCAGGGCCTTCCAGGAAGGGAGCGCGATCTTCCAACGTAACTGGCCCTACAGCTGGGGCGAGATGGAGCGGCCGGGCTCGCCCGTGCGCGGCCGGGTCGGCTTCGCGCC
>JBGTHI010000256.1:0-1562 GCA_041746295.1 Myxococcaceae bacterium | reverse complement strand
TCTTGAGCCAGGGCTCGGACCGCCTTGAGATCCAACACCCGGGTCTGCGCGTGATCCTCGTCGTCGTCGTGCCCGTTTCGCGGCGCCGGATCTTCCGGGTGCGAGCGCGGATCGCGGGCCACCGTCGCCGGCCCTCCAAGGCGAAGCGCTTGATCGAAGACGGCGCCCATCTCATCCTCTTCGACATTTCCCAGGATCGGCGCGCGCAGGGGCGTGGGAGCCGCCTCACCGAGCGAGATCTGGGCGCGGGCGGCGAGAGTCGACTCCGGGCGGGATCTCCTGGCCGCCGCCAATACCGCCGAGGGATTCACCACCTGGGTGCGATCGGTCGGTTCGTGGCCCGCATCCGAGTCGTCGGCGGACGCAGACGGCTCCGCCCGTGCGGCCTGCGCGGCGTCCATATCCTGCGGCCGGCGAACCCAGATCACGAAGCCGCACTTCTTGCAGCGAACCTTGACCCCCTTGGGGCCAACCTTCTCGTCGCTGATCATGTACTGCGCGCGGCAGCTGTCGCAGACGAAGCGCATCGAAAAATCGTAGAGGTGCCCCTCAGGGGGGTCAAGCAACCGACCGGACGGGCCGCTCCGGAAGGCGCCTATCGTTGTACGTTGACCTCCACGTGCGTACCCACGGCTTCGCGCAACGCGTGGAGATCTTCCGAGAGCGCGAAGACCATCATGTCGCGGAGCTTGGATCGGCCCGGAACACGGAAGGTGGCGCCACTCTCGCCCATCACCATCTTCTTCACCGGCTCGATCTCCCCGGCCACGAACAGGCCGGTGCGAACCGCCGTGAGCTCCGCCCCCTCCAGGTAGTTGCGGATGTCGGCAGCGGTGGCGGTCTTCAAGTACTGCTGCACCACCCGCTGAAGCGCGACCCGCGCCGGCTCGGGGAGCTTCTGCTCCAAAATTCGCGCCTCGGCGGCCACGGCCCGCGGATCGGCGGTGACCACGTAGGCGGGCGCGGCCAGACTGACCGCTGCCTGAAAGACCGCCTCCAACCGCTCCGGCGAGAGCCGTTGCGAGAGCGCCAGCTCCGACCGCATCAGCGCCATCGATCGGCCGATCAGGTAGTAGGCCTCCTTCTGGCCCGCCTCGCCGAAGAACTTGCCGCCGACCTTCAGACAGACGGGCTGGGTGTGGCAGATCTCGATGCCCAGCGTGGGCTCTGGAGCCGGCTCGTTGGATCGCTTGAGGAGCCGCTCCCGCGTTGCGACCAGGAAGGGGGAGTAGAGCTCGATCGCCTCCATGCCGAGGAGACGGGCGACATACCGGTAGTGGTGAATCTGGTACTCCTGTGCCGATGCCACGTCGATCCGGTGCTTCTTGGGATTCAGCTGATAGTGAGAGAACGGCGCGCTGTAGAGGTGGCCCACCTGTTCATAAAGGATCGCCATGATCTCGGCGACGGCCCCCCGCACCTTGGGATGGAACAGGTGGCTGAGCCAAAGCCGGTCGGTGAGCGCCCGCTGCGCGACCTCCTTCTTCTTCGCGTAGGGCGACAGCTTGCGGAGGATCTCCTTCTCCCCCGCCCCCAGCTCCTCATTGCTGCCGCGGAGTCCC
>JBGTHI010000255.1:0-2597 GCA_041746295.1 Myxococcaceae bacterium | reverse complement strand
CCGCGCGCCTGCCTGGCCCGCTGGTCGAGCGCGGCGTGGACCTCATCCGCGCTGAAGCCTTCGCCGGTGCGCATCAGCTCCTTCTCCGCCGCGAGCGCTTCCGCGACGAATTGCTGGCGACGCTCGGCCCGCTCCGCCTGTTGGGCGATCGCCTCGATCATGAAGGCGTGAGGGCTTTGACCGAACTTCTTGGAGACCGCGGCAACGCGGGCCTTGAGCTCCGGAGACAGTTTCAATGAGACGGCCATGCCGGCCGTACTACCAGACCCGATTGTCGCTACCAAGGTACGACTGATGGTGATGCGCTTTTTGAGCGCCGAAGGGCGGTTCGCTGTCGCTCCGACGTGACACTGTGAGTAGGAGCGCCGTCCGCTACTGCGCGCGACGCATGCGGACGGCGGCGAAGGCGTCCTCGGTCTTCTGCTCCCGTTTATCCAGCTCGGCGCGAAGCTCTTCTTTGCGAGCGTCGGCCACCCGCCGGACCGTCTGCGCCTTACGGTGAGTCTCCACATGTGCGGTGTGGCGCTCGTTCTCGGAGCGCGTGGCCGAGGCCAAGGTCGCCTCCGCGGCGCGCACCTTCTTGAGCGCAGCGGCGCGATCCGCCTCGAACAGCTCCCACTCAATCGCCGAGCCGCGCACCCGCTTGTCCAGCGAGGCAGCGTCGCGGGCTTGACGGAGAAGGCCTTCAGCCGAAGTCACGCCTTTGACGGCGTCACCCCATTGTCGGCGGGCGTTCTCCTCCTGACGATCTCTCCAGGCCACCACGGTGTCGAGTCGGTGTTTCATCGCACGCGAGCAGGAGCAAGGTGAATGCCCCAAGCTCTCCCGCGGAACTGCTCGGCATCGCGCGAGAGTGCGCGGGGTCGACGGCGACGACCGGGTCGGACAGACCTTGTAGGCGCGTTCCGCCAGGCCGCTGTCAGATACCCGTCGATTCTCCTGGCGTGCTGCTTGCTCCCAGGCCCAGGCGGAGGTGCACCGATGGCAGACGGGCTCTATGTGGGCATGGCAGGTGCGGTCGCCCGTTCACGACAGCTGGAGGCGATCTCCGATAACCTCGCCAACGCGCAGACCCCGGGGTTCAAGGCGGAGCGCCCAGCGTTCGAGGCGTTCCTCGCCGCGCCCGGCTCCGACAAGATTTCACCCGCCGCCGTTCAGACCTCGGTGGACCTTCGTCCCGGCCCCACCAACCTGACCGGCCGTCCTTTGGATGTCCTTCCATCCGGCAATGGCTTCTTTGCGGTGGAGCAGCCTTCCGGCAGCCGCGCCTACACCCGCGACGGACGGATTCAGGTCGACGCAAACGGGACGCTCCGCATTGGCCCCAGTGCGGTGCTCGATGGCTCCGGGGGGCCGATCAATGTTCCAACGGGCTCCACGCCCACCATTGACGGTCACGGGCGGGTGCTGGTGGACGGGACCGCGGTGGGTCAGCTGGGAGTCTACGAGCTGAGCGGCGCGGTGGATCGGATGGGTGCCTCGCTGGTCGCTCCGGCCCCTGGCGGGGAGGCGGTTCCGGTCTCCGCATTGGTGACCTCCGGTGCGGTGGAGATGGGCAACGCCGGCGGGATGGAGGCGGCGGTGGCGCTGGTCTCCGCGCAACGCCACTACGAAACCTCGATGCAGGCCATCCAGACCTACCGGCGGCTCGACGAGAAGGCCGCCGAAGTGGGCAAGATCCGCTGAGCCAACACTCTCTAGGGGGAAAAGCAGATGCTTCGATCGCTCTACACCGCGGCTACCGGAATGGAAGCCGAGCAGACCAAGATGGACGTCATCTCGCACAACCTGGCCAACGTGAACACGGCCGGGTTCAAGCGAGTGCGTGCCGAGTTCGAGGACCTCCTCTCCGAAAGGATACGCGGGGCTTCGGCGCCCGATGCCACCAGCGGAGGGAACCCCACTCCCCTAGAGGTCGGCCTGGGCGTCCGCACCGCGGCCACCAATCGCACCTACAGCCAGGGCGACATGCTGGTCACCCAGAATCCCTATGACCTAGCGGTCGAAGGCCAGGGCTTTTTCAGGGTGACCCAGCCCAATGGCGAGGTGGCCTATACCCGCGCCGGAAATCTTCGGGTCGACGCGGAAGGCAGGCTGGCGACGCCCCGTGGCGATCTGATCGATCCCCAGATTCGCGTCCCCAGCGAGGCGACCGCGGTGAACATCTCGCGCGACGGCACCGTGACCGCGACCGTGCCCAATCGGGTTACCCCGGTCGAGTTGGGCACCATCGAGCTGACCACCTTCCAGAACCCTTCCGGTCTGGAGAGCCTGGGCGGCAATCTGTTGCGCGTCACCGGCGCCTCCGGGGAGGGGACCGTGAACCGCCCCGGCGAGAACGGCGCCGGCCTCCTCGCCCAGGGCTACCTGGAAGGCTCCAACGTCCAGGCGGTGGAGGAGATGGTGGACCTGATCTCCACCCAGCGCTCCTACGAGCTCAACTCCAAGGTGATCCAGACTGCGGACCAGATGCTGCAGCGGTTGACCTCGCTGAGATAAGCCATGATCGCCCTCCTGGTTCAAACGCTGGCCCTTTCGCTCTCCCCCGCGGCGCTTGCTGTGCCCGTGCCGGTTTTCCGCGCGGTGGCGCAAGCGGT
>JBGTHI010000254.1:0-13510 GCA_041746295.1 Myxococcaceae bacterium | reverse complement strand
GCACCACCCTTCGGCCTTTTCACATCCCAATTGCAGTTCGGAGCTACCATGAGCTCGAGTCCTCACGGGACCCGGCGCCGCGCCCGGGTCGGGCACGACCGACGGTCCATAGAGCCCGCCCCAAGGGCATCCGCCGCGAAGGAGCTGCGGGGGATGTTCCGCTACTGGATCAGTTCGTGGGCCGAGGTGGTGCGGGGCAAGAGCCTTTCCCGCGACCTCTTGGCCGGTCTTACGGTCGCGGCGGTCGCGTTGCCCCTGAATCTGGCCCTCTCCGTGGCGGCCGGGCTGCCGCCCGTAGTTGGTCTGATCGCCGGCGTGGTGGGCGGAGGATTGGCCGCGATCTTCGGTGGGGCAGCACTGCAAGTGACCGGCCCTGCTGCCGCGCTCAACGTTCTGGTGTTTTCGATCGTGGCCGACTTCGGAGTGGCTGGAGCGGCGGCCGCGGCGCTGATCGTGGGTGGGATGCAGGTGCTCTTCGGCCTGTTCCGAGCGGGGAAGCTGATCCGCCTGGTGCCGGAGTCGGTGCTGGTGGGCTTCACCACTGGTGTCGGGATCAAGCTCCTGGATCAGCAGATCCCCGAGCTGCTGGGCTTCGACTACAAGGTCTATGAGCTGACGCAGATGCTCCACCGGCCGGAGTGGCTGCGGGAGGTCTCCTGGTTGGCCACGCTCTGCGGGATCGGTGTGGCCTTCATGGTGGTCACCCTGCGTCGCTTCAAGCGGTTTCCGGCCGCCCTGGTAGGGATCGCGCTGGTGACGGCGATCTCCAACTATGTGGGTTGGGACATAGCCCGCGTGGGGAACGTTCCCTCCACCATACCCCCTCCGAGCCTTCCTTTCCTGAACGGCGCGCAGTGGATTGCGCTCTTTTGGCGGGTGATCCCGCTCGCGCTCCTGTCGTCGGTCGAATCGCTGCTCTCGGCGAGAGCGATTCAGCGGATGGCGACCGATCAGACTCCGCCCGACATGAATCTGGAGCTGGTGGGGCAGGGGATTGCCAACATGGGCACGAGCTTCTTCTCCGGAATGCCGGTCACCGGCGTGGTGGTCCGCTCCGGAGTCAATGTGCAGAGTGGCGCCAGGACGCGGCTCTCGTCCCTGGTCCATTCGGCGGCGCTCCTCTTCTCGGTCCTCCTGCTCTCAGACTCACTGGCGCTCATCCCGCTGGCCGGCCTGGCCGGGCTGCTCTGTGTCATCGCCTTCCGCTTGGTGGAGCTGGGGACGCTGCATCACCTCTGGAAGAACGATCGGATTGGGGCGCTGGCTTTTGTGGTCACCGCCGCCGGAACCGTCTCCGGCTATCTCGTTCAGGGGCTGATCGCGGGGCTCGTCATCGCCCTGCTCGGAGGCTGGTTGCGGCGGCCCAAGGAGGCCTCCAGGCAGGCCCGTGAAGCGCTCCGAGCCAACGGGATCCGGGCGGTCCTCACCCGCGACCACGCCCAAGCGCGGCGTCCCACTCCTTTCGAGGGCCGGCCCCCGTCCCACAGCTGGCTTCGTCACATCCGCGAGCGGGTGGAGAAGGCCGGCACCTCTTTCATCCACCCCAGCTCAAACGTGGTGGGCCGGGTGGTGCTGGGCGAGCATGTGCACATCGCCGCTGGCAGCTCGGTGCGGGCCGACGAGGGCTCCCCCTTCTTCATCGGCGCCAACACCAATTTGCAAGACGGCGTAGTGGTTCACGCGCTCAAGGACAAGAAAGTGCGGGTGGGCGGAGAGGAGTGGGCGGTCTATGTCGGGCAGAACGTCTCGTTGGCGCACAACGCGCTGGTGCACGGCCCTTGCTACATCGGGGATAGCACCTTCATCGGCTTCAAGGCGACGGTGCACGACTCGATCGTCGGCGCAAACTGCTACGTGGGGATTGGCGCGGTGGTGGTGGGGGTTGAGGTCCCGGATGGCCGCTTCATTCCGCACGGGGCGATTGTCGACTCCGCCGACGCGGTGGACAGGCTGGGGCCGGTGACCGACGCTCATCGAGAATTCAACGAGGACGTGGTCGACGTGAATCGCGGCTTGGTGGACGCCTACCGGGCAGTCGGTTCGGAGCAGCCCGCGCTTGTCCCGCCGCCAACACCGCGCGCATCACCTTCTCGGCGGCGGGATTTCGAACGGTTTTGATCCTCATTTCAGAATGGAGCTTTGAATGGGCTGGTTGGGATTTGGAGTAGGGCTGTTGATGTACGCCGGCTATCTCGGCTGGCGGTCGTTTTTTCAGGTGAGGCAAGGGCATATCGCAGTGCTCACGTCGTTCGGTCGCGCCCGCACCGAGCCGGGAAAGCCGGAGCGACTCAAGAGCTATGGGCCGGGACTTCATCGCAAGTGGCCCTGGGAACAGGTGCACGACGTGCCGATGATGGAGCAGAACGTCGATCTCTCCGGAGAAGAGGGTGGTCAGACCGCGATGGCGGAGGACGGCACGATCCTCCGTTTCGACTCCATCCTGCGCTACGCGCCAGTCGAGTCCGACCTGGGTCACTTTCTGTTCGGGATGCGCTCTCCGCTTGAGCACATCACCGGACTCTTCACCTGTCTATTGCGCAACGAGATTGCGGGATTTCGGGCGAAATCCGATTCTGAGGCGACCGTTCCCGCTGGCGGCCGGGAAGGTGGAGGTTCCTACGCGACCATCCGGCGCGAGCGCGGGGAGCTGAATCGCCGAATCGAGGCCGCCTGCCGGGCGGAGATCGGCCGACGTTATGGGGTGAAATTCAATGCGGTGGACCTGGTGGACGTGCTGCCCCCCGATGAGCTGGCCCAGGCTCTTAACGCGGTGATCGCCGCGCGACAGGATGCGGAGGCGTTGCAGGCCCGGGCGGAGGGGGAGTGCCAGCAGCGATTGCTGGCGGCCGAGCGAGGGGTGGAGATCGCCCGAGCGCGGGCGCGGGCGGTGGAGACCGAGATTCGAGCGCTGGGGGGATACCTCTCGGAGCTCTCTAGAAATGGAACCCTTTCTCTATATGTCGACAGAAGGCGCGCGGAGGTGACCGCGGAGTCGCGCGTTTGCTACCTGAACTCCCCAAGCTCCCTGGGACCCCAGAACTCATTGAAAGGACAAGGCCGATGAATCAGTTCGAGTTGATGCATCTGTTGGTGGGCACCGCGCTGGGCCTCGGCCTTCCCCCGTTCCTATTCGGGCTGTTCCGGCTCTTCACCCTCACCGTGGAGGACGAAGAGGCGGTGCTGCTCACCCGTTTTGGAAGGTTGACGGGAACGCTTCGTCGTCCAGGGCTGCACTGGATGCCCGCCTGCGTGCTGCCGTGGGTCAAGGTCCATCACGTCTCCTTGAGGCGAGACTTCCGCGAGTTCAACGGGATCCACATCAACGATGCGCGGGGCACCAGTGTGATGATCGACCTCTGGTTGGAGTTCCGGATCTCCGACCCGGCGCGCGCTCTGTTCGACGTGGCAGACTGGGATGCATCGCTGCAAAATCTGGTCTCGCATTCGGCGATCTCTATCTTGGGGAATCGCGACTTTTCGCAGATCCTCACCGATCGCAGCGAGCTGGGCGAGCTGCTTCAGCGTGAGGTCCACGCCGAGACGTCGCGCTGGGGTCTCGAAGTCGATCAGGTGCTGATTCGGAACGTGCGGCTACTGCCCGAGGTGTCGCGCCGGATGTTGGGGACGATCGCCGCGCGGCTGGAGCTGGCCAAGGCCCAGATCGAAGAGGAAGGGCGTCAGGCGGTCTCTCTTCTGGAGGCGGAGACCAGTGCCAGGGTTGCGGGGCTGGTCGCCGATGCCAAGGGGCAGTACCCGGCGGCGGTGGGCAGGGCGCTGGAGGCCCTGGCGCGGGAGCCGGCGGTGCTCGCAGCCTACCAGGAGCTCTACTCGCTCTCCCAGGTCCGGCCGCACCGGACGGTCGCCTTCAGCGGCTTCGACTCCGATGGCCTCCGAGCGGTCGATGCGGCGATGCTGCCGTTGACCGGCGCTCAGGCGACGGCGGAGGAGGTGGGCTCGGGCAAGGTCAGGAGCGTTTAGGGACGCGATGGTGCCATAGCCGATGCTCGCAGCGATCCTCTTTATGAGTGCCGCGCTGCCCAGAGCGCGATGCGCAACGCATGCATTAGGGTTGACCGTTCCATCTTTCGCCAGTCGCTGTCGCCCAGCGAGGAGAGTAGGGTGCGCCAGGGCACCGCGCTGGGCTGGCGCAACGCGAGCGCCAGCATCGGGATGGTCCACCAGTAGGTCACGCCGGAGCGGTAGTCCTGACTGGGGCCGAGCTCATCGCCGCGGCCCTCCGCCATCATCGCCCAGCGCGACGCGAGATCCAGACCGGCGCGATCCTGAATCCCGATGCTCGCGCCTACGCGAGGATTGATCTCGATGAAGTACCAGCGTCCGTCCTTCACCGACTGCCGGAACTCCACGTTGGCCGGGCCCTGCCAGCGAAGCTTCTCAAACAGCTTGCGGGTATAGGCGTGGACCTCTTCGATCCGGCGCGTCCGGCCCATCGCGGTGACGCCGAAGCCCTCGGGCCAGGTGCAGAGCTTCTCATGACCGCACGAGGCCCGCTCCACGCCATCCTCGTAGAGCACCGTCACCATCATCTTGGGCCCTCGAATGCGGCGCTGCACCAGGACCGCCGGCGCGCTCGTGGTCATCACCGCCCAGTCCTCTGCCGAAAGCCTATCGCCCACGTGATGGCTGCGGACCGCGCTGCCGGCGGAGCTGCCTTCTCCCCGCATGACCACTTCACCTCCCGGACCGGCCAGCTCCAGCGCCGCTGCCTCCATTTCCTCGCGAGTCCGGCAGGAACGAGAGGGGAGCACGGGAATACCCAGCTGTGTGGCCAGGTGAGCCGACCGGACCTTCGACAGCGCGATCTGGATCGACCTTCGAGAGGGAAAGTGGCGAAGGACCGCCGGCGAGAGCCTGGTGGCCCGCTCCTGGATCCACTGCACCTGCCTGTCTCCGTGAACCGAAATCAAACCCCACGGTTGATAGAGAAGGGTGCGTTCAATCAGCGCGTCGTCGTGACCTAAGCGGGCGATCAGCCGCTCTCCGTTGAAGACATGCGCCTTCCGCAAAGGAGAGTTGGGTGCGAGGATCGCATCGACGGTCCAGCCGCGATCGCGCAAGGTCCTCGCGATCAGCAGCGAGGAGGAGTTGTTGCTGTCCCACACCAGCGCGCGGCGGTTCGGTTCCGGTACGGCCGCAAGAGGTCGGATCACCACACCCTTCTAGAACGGAACGCCTACTCGAAAGGACAAAAATTTCAAAGCACACGGGGCGCAGCGAAACCGGTTGGTGTCACCTCTGACCGCTCGGGGTCGTAGGTGAACGGGCGTGCGGTCTTTAGACGAAGGTAGGACTCATCCGATGCGCGCCCAACGGGCTAGGGCGCCGGCTCCCCGACGATGCCGGCCACCAATGTTCCCAGGCTCGACCGGGCCGCCTGGATCTGGGCATCGCTCCGAGCGGTGTCATAGACCGCCGGGAAGAGCGCTCTGGCCACCGTTGTCGCTTCAGCGCCCTTTCCGTTATCGCGCAGGAATTGGAGGTACTCGTAGTCCTCGTAGCCGTCGCGGATCTGCTTCATGCGCAAGGACTCGATCGGAATCGGCTTCGTGCCACCGATGCGGGCGGGCGTGCCCGAGTAGAGTCACCTCCAGCGCCGCGGAGGACTCCGCCAGTGGCGGCTCCTCGCCAAGGCAGGCGGAGAGGAGCAGGGCCAGACAGGCCAGCAATCGGGAGTTCATCGTTCGTACCTCACATCGGCGGGGAGAGTGCGCCCCCGCGCAAGCTCGAATTCTCCGACCCATCGACAGGCACACAGCCACACTGGCCGGAGGTCGGAGCCCGAATCGGCACCCGACAACACCTTTACGACAGGAGAATTCCGTTGATCTCGCAACTGGCGTTGTACCAGTTGGGCTTGTTCTTCTTCGCGCCGCTTGCGGTGTGTGTAGCGCCTGCGTAGGGCGCGGTCAACAGCAGCAATGCTTCGCTCTGCCGACTCCGGACAATGGAGACCACCGACTCGTCCGAGTTCGACCGGAGGTACATGCCGTTGGACAGCTCGCTCATCCACCGGGCGCCGGTTCCGGTGACGATCGGGCTTCCGTGGGTGAAGTGGAACGCCGATCCCGAGAGTGGAGTCCAGTCGCTGTAGAAGCGGGCGGTTCCGTCGGGCGCCAGCGGCAGCTCTCCCTTTTCAACCATCATTCTTCCGGGGGCGGTGGATATCAGAAGGGGGCCGAAGACCGCCGGAATGATCTGCCGCGTGGTCGTGAGCCCGTCGTCCGGCGTCTCACACCTCGCCTCGAGCTTGATGTTGATGCTGCGCACGGTGGGAGCCACAGTGCCGTTCGTGTCGGCGTAGGGATCGATCTCGAACGACAGCATTCCAGCTTCGTCCACTGGCAGGTTGAAGCCGGGCTGCAACGCCGCCCCCAGAATGGAGAGGAACTGAACGTGTGCCACCGGGATCAGGTATTCGTTCCTGGGCTGGATGTAGTTGCCGACGCCCACGTGGGTCCCGATACCCGCGATCGGTTGGGACAGGTAGTAGACGTCGCCCTCCGCACCGTCGAACTCAAATCCCACATCCAGGAAAGGGGCATTCGCCGGAACGCGGTAGGTGATTTCGGCCCACTGGAAGCTGTCCGACTCAGTTGCGGCAACGGAATAGGTGAGCGCCCCGGTATTCACATACAGCCGCCACGTACCGATTCCTGGCGAAAGTCGTCGCTGCTTGACCCACGCGCCGAACGCGACGGTCCGGCCGCGATACCTGTCTAGGTCGCGCGCAGGGATGCTGTACCAGGTGTGCTGAGCCTCCTCCGCGGTCTTCAGCAGACCGTAGGAATACCGGCTCCCGGGCTTGGTGTTGGAGGGCCATCCCTCACGCCAGATGATCAAACCCGAGGGCCCCGAGGACTTGCTCCAACCATCGAAGGAATCCCCCGTCCGAACCGAAGCGCCGTTGCCCAGCCCTGAGATGGTGGCCGAGTAGCTCGAGGTGAACGCGACATCCGAGATCAGGCCTATCGGGAGCTTGGCCGTGAAGAGCAGGTCCCGCCTTACCGTCACAACCCGGAGCCAGGTGATCTGGAATCTAGAGGGTGCCGCCTCTCCTGTAATCGCTACCAGGTCCCCGGCTTTTAGGGAGCCGGTCCTGGGCGTGAGGAAGGTGACCGTGTTGGATCCAGTCGTGTGACAGGTGATGGTCATGGCGGCCTCGTAGCTCCGTCCATCCTCGGTTCGCTGGGGTCCACCCAGCAGCCCGCTGCCCACCTGCCACTGCGTATTGGCAAGAAAGTTGTCCGTCACGTCGCCGGGGTCCGGTGCCGCTGCTTCCTCCGGCTCAACGCTCTCGGCAACGGGAGTGACATCGTCCCCGCCGCTTGGAACCACCAAGCAGGTCGGTTGCTGCGCCTCAACGACCAACTGAGGAGGAAGGGTTGTCCCCGGGCCGATGCCGCTTGAATCGGAGGCGCCACAACCGACAGCCAACAACAGCCACAACAGCCATTCGAGTCTCATCTCGCTGCCTTCCACAGCCCACTCGGGACATCCTCCGGATCTCGCAGGACACACCTTGGAGCTCACCGACCTGCAGAAACTTACAGGCTCCCACTTCGGGCCACCAAGGGCCCCCAGTGGACTGGACCTGCGCGCTCCACTTGGGGGTAGGAGGCGCGTCGATTTGGGGGGGTCGCGTCTGTAAAAGCAGACCCTCCCATCTCGACGCACATCGGCATCGGTTGTGCAGACACGCCGCGGCCGGAGGCGTCAAAATGGATCTTAAAAAGCTGTTCACGGTGCTTGTGGTTGGAAGCTCGGTCATCGGCGCGGCCGCTGCTTGCGGGGGTGGATCGGACGTCGATGACAGTGGCCAGGGCCAGGAGACGAGCAACCTGGAACGTCTGCCGGACGGCGGCGTGGCGGATGGGGGAAGCACCTCCGGGACGGGCACCCCCTCGAAGGGAGGAGGCGTACCGGGGTGGTAACTGAGCAGGTGGGGGCCGCCTGGTCGTTCCGATACGCGGTGGAAGTCGAGGCCTCCGCTCGCTTCGCGCGCCTCGCGGAGCGGCTCGCGCGGGTAGGCGGCTCCGCAGCGGTGATCGAGGCCAGTCGGCGTGCGGCTTCCGATGAGACCCGTCACGGCGCCCATTGCCTCGAGTTGGCGCACCGCTACGGGCAGTCTCCCGCCGAGCAAGGCTCGGGAGTCACCGCATCCGAGATCGCTCCGAGCGACCTGGGTCTCCGCCAACGAGTCCTCTATGAGGTGGTGGCCTCCTGCTGTGTCACTGAGACGATCAGCACGGCTGTGTTGACCGTCCTGCTGCAATCATCTCCGCTCACCGAGCTCCGCCCCGTCCTGCGGGAGTTACTCCGGGATGAGGTGGTTCACAGCAGGCTCGGCTGGGCCCATTTGCAGCAGGAGCACCAGCTCAAGCAGGAGCTCGGCTTTCTCGCTGCGTGGATCCCCGCAATGCTCGAGGGCGCCGCATCGGAGGATCTGTACGAAACCGGCAGCGCGGAGCAGCAGGATGCCGCCCTCACGCACTACGGCGTCCTGCCGCTCGATCTCAAGAAGGAGGTGTTCAGAAACAGCCTGCTTCAAGTGATCTTCCCGGCGTTTGAAGCCAGCAACATCGACACGGTTCCCGCACGGGCTTGGCTGCAGAAGAGACTCTCCTAGCAGCAGTCCCAGCTGAACTATCCACCTGATTATTTGTGCGTGGAACGGGGCCTGGCTCGCACCGCTGTCTACGTTCAAAGCGCGCAAGCTCGCAGACCGAGAGATGTACGCACACTCCCGAAACGTGGCGGAAACCTTCCCGAATCCCGGTCGTAGTTAAGGCCGCTTCACCCACGGGAAGAGACACGCATGCGATACGGTCAGGTAGGGTTCTTCGTTCTTGGTGGTCTCTTGGCACTCACCGGATGCGGCGTGGGCGAGATCGTCGGCGAGGAGGATCTGGTAGGGGAGATGGGGCAGGAGCTGTCGAAGTCGGATTGTCCGAGGAACGTTCCCGCCAACTTGAAGCCCGCAGCGAACCAAACCCTCGTTTTCAAGCTGTTGGGCGTCGGTTCACAGATCTACACCTGTACCGCGAGCGCGACCGGTACCTACGCCTGGGTATTCAAGGAGCCGGTGGCCGACCTGAGGGAGAGCTTCAACGGGGAGACCGTCGGCACCCACTACGTCGGCCCGACCTGGGAGGATAGGTGGAAGCATAGCACCGTGGTTGGAGCCAAGTTGGCCGAAGCACCGGCTGGCTGCTCCTGATCGCGAAGTCCCACGCCGCCCCCAAGGGTATCTTCACCGAGATTTCCAGCATCCAGCGACTCTCCACCCAGGGCGGCGTCGCCCCTGCCTCTGGCTGTGACGCGACCACCGTCGGCAAGCTGGTGGGGGTGCCGTACCAGGCGAGGCGGTCGACCTCGGGTCTCGTGCTCCTAGTCTGACCTGGATCCCCTTCTACCAACGCATCATTTCGCAGATGCTCCTTCACCCCGGCAGCTGCAATGGAATCCCCCCCTTGCGTGCGACTCAAAGGGAAGAGCGAGCGCACGTACGTGAGAGCAGGCACCTTGCCGGGAACTTTGGTCTACCGAATCCAGTTCCGGAAGACATGATCAGTGCCCTCGATGTGTGGGTGCTGGTGGCGAGCATGACCTACTCAGCGACCGGCTGAATCATCGCCCTGAGATGGTACCGGAACGGGTGCAACATCGGGGGCGGGCCCTCTGGGAGCCCACCGAGGCCGAGCAGGCGTTTATCGCCAAGTTCGATAGCCAGATCGAGTTCGTGTTTTCCCGCAGCGTCGGGGGGAGGGGCGACATCAACGAGGTGAGGGACCTGGAGGCGGCGACGCTCCGTAGGACGGCGCCGAGGTCAACGACCTCCCTGTCGTTCCAACCCGCCTCGCCCGGGCCTGTAGACCATGTAGACGTCGACGCGCTGGTAGTGCGGAGCGCCCTTGGGCGGGGTGGCGTGCGCGAAGCCCGTCGCCTCATAGAGCCGGATCGCCGACTTCAACTTCGAATTCGATTCGAGCCACAGCTTCTTGGAGTCCAGCGCCTGCGCCTTGTCGATGATCGCCTGGAGCAATCGGGTACCGATCTTCATGCCCTGGCAGCGCTCGGTGACCGCCATCTTTGAAACCTCATACTCCTGCTTGCCCGAGCAAAGCAGCGCGCACGTGCCGACGATCTCTTCATGGAGCCGAGCCAGAAAGACGAAGCCGCCCGGTTTCAAGATCCGCTCCTCGGGGTGGGAGAGGATCAGATCGTCCAGTTCCTCCAGGTAGAAGTACTTGTCGATCCACTCCACGTTGAGCCGCTTGAAATCCGAGCGATACCGCGGCTCGAAGGGGATGATCTCAACGTCATCTGCTGTGCTCAGTCGAGCCCACTCTTCGATCCGCGAGGCGCAGGTGCGCTGCTGCAAGCCGTTCTCGAGGGCGGCGACCGTTCCCAGGAGATCCACCTTGGCCTCCTGGGCCAGAGCTTCGATCGCCCCCACGACGCTGCGCCAAATGGGTTGCATGCTCTCGAGCAGAGTGCGGCCTTTGCGGGACAGGGCCAGCAACCGCCGTCTTTCGTCCCTCACATCCTGCTGCTCCACCACCATCCGCGCCTGGAGCAGCTTCCGGGCCATCTGGCTAACGGCCGGATGGCTCTGTCCCAAGCGGAAGGCCACCTCCGTAATCGATAGGGGCCCGTTGTCCCGAAGCAGCAACAGGATGGGGACGCCGCGCGCGGAAATGTCCAAGCCCTTCGATCGATAGACGGCATCGACGCCGGCGAAGAGGGCATCACTCAGGCGCTTCAGCCGCGAGCCGAGTAGCAGCGATCCGTAGTCACTGAGAGCAGTCAGGTCGATCCTCCAGCAGGTTACGTAAGTGCTTACCATTTTGGCGGGGCTTTACAGCAATGGGAATTGGACCAGATCGTCAAATGACTCCAGTCGCTAGACCCATTATCCTGCGCCGCGACCAGAGGGGGAAATGCCACAAACCATCGAGACCGGTGCCTTTGCCTTCGGGGCGATCCTGTTGCTACTGGCCTTGGTCAGCGGCGGATTCAAGATCTTCGGCGCAGAGGTCTCGGGCGCGGCCAACACCCTGGGCAGGGTTCTGGCCTTTGTTCTCGGCCTGTCCTTGATCGGGTTGGCGGTGTATGTCTCCAATCCCGCTGTTCGCAAGCCGGATGTGGCGCCAGCCGAGCCGAAGCAGCAGACTTCAACGACGCCTCGTACCCAAGCAGGCATTGCCGGAACCTGGGCCGATCCCACCGGGACGCTGTTCCGAATCACCCCGACGGGGAATGGAGTCTTCAGCTTCGTGGCGGTCAATCGCCAGTCGGGCCTTCAGTCCCAGGGTACGGTGACGACGAGGGGAGACCAGTTGATCTCGACCTTTCGAACCAACATCCCCTCGACGGGAGGTGGAACGGGTACGCTATCGGCCGATGGGCTCCGGCTAACCGGGGACTTCCGCGATTCGGTCGTCGGATCCTATTCCATGACCCTCTATCGGCAGGAGTAGCTCGGTAAGACCTGGGGAGCTTCAGCTATGGAGAATGGCAGGATCCGGGTTTGCTATGGCGCTGAACCCTCCCAATTTGGTGATCTCTACATTCCTGATCGACTGAGCACCGATCGTCCGGTTGTTCTGATTCACGGGGGGTGGTGGAAGTCGAAGACGACAGTTGAGCAGACTGCTCCAATCGCAGAGTACCTTGCGGGAAGGGGTATGGTTGTCTGGAACGCCGAGTTCCGCCGCCTGGGCGAGGAAGGCGGGGGATGGCCCGGCACCTTCGTGGATATAGGAAGATCGATCGACTGGATCGCCGGTCTGACGGGGCGAGTGGCGATCGACCTCCGGCTCACGACACTCGTAGGTTTCTCCTCCGGTGGCCATCTTGCTTTGTGGGCTGCTTCACGCGGGCATGAGCGTTCCGTGGAGGAGCTCGGCGCGACAGCGCCCCGAGTCAAGCCCTCCCTGGTGTTGAGCCTGGCAGGTCTGGCGGACCTGCACGAAGGCTGGAAAGTCGACGTCGGCCCGGGAGCAGTTCGGAACTTCCTGGGTGGCGCTCCCCACGAGGTCGCAGAGCGGTACCGAGCGGCTTCGCCGAGCACCTACGCCCCGATGGAGAGCCGACAGGTCTTGGCTCATGGTCTCCTCGATACCCATGTTCCGGTTGTGGTGAGCCGCGCCTATGCGAGTGCCGCACGAGGTGACAGCGACTTGGAGCTTGTTGAGATCGAAGGGGCGGACCACTTCGCCCTACTCGACCCCAGCCATGCGGCGCTTCAGGCTGCGCTTCGTGCGGCTGGACTCCTCGATTGAGCTCGCCAAACGGCCGCCACACTTCCTCGCTACTTTCCCGCATGACTACGAGCTACGGAATCCGTAGGTACAATGGAGTAGAGCATCGTATCGCGCAGCCTGCCCTCCAAGATGAAGCCACTTCTCTCGGCGACATCCTTCTCAGTGCGCTCTGCGGCTTCGTGGCAGTGGTGCTCTTCGGACGATGGGCACGGCTGCTTTCCGACGACTCCACCGCTGAGCGCGCCGCGACGGACATAAGCCGGTCCGCCTCACGAAGGCGGAGGGCATCACCTAGAGCGGTGCCGCCCGGTCGAACTCCAGACCGCTGCTCGCCTCGCCGCGGCCCGTCTGCTTTCGCACGCCCAACCAGACCCACGCCCGGCCATCGCGCCAGCGGGTCCGCTGGAAGCTCTGGGTGACCCGTACTCCCGCCCGGGGGACTTCCTCCTCATGCAGGAAGTAAGGTCGCGCCGGCGCCGCATCCAGCCCCTCGCGCAGCAAGGCAGTGCGCGGCCGGACCTTCTTCGGAGGCTCCGGATCCCCGTCCATCAGCCGGGGCATCGCCGCGCGCTGCAGCTGGATCTGCCGATAGTCCCCCGGCACATGCACCGGAATGAACGGGATCCATTGCTCCGGGACCTGAGTCATCACCTGGTAGCAGATCTTCGCGGTCTTCGCCACGGCCTCAGCCGGGGGCGAGGGCGGCGATCCCCCCGCCCTGCGTAGCAGCTCGGCCTCGTAGAAGGCCCGCAGCTCCCGCGCCGCCTCCGCTCCCGGCTTCGACTCACCAGACGGCAGACAGACCGTCTTCTCCACCGCCCAGACCATGTTCGCCAGCTCGTCCCGGACCAACAGCAGCTCGTCTCTCAAAGGCCCTTCCTGGACCTTGGGCGCAGTCGGCAGGACGAGCAGGCTGGTGTCGGCAGCCGCCTCCTGCTTGCCGCGGCGGCTCAGATTGAACATCGCCCAGCGCTGCCAGTTGTCGCCGGCGCCGGTTCCGGCCGCCTCCACCCAGGTCCGTTCTCCAAAGACGTCGGTCACCGCCAGCCCCCGCAGCTTCACCAGCGAGCCGATCGCCACCGGGCAGGGAATGAGAAACCAGTCGTTGGCGAAGACCAACCCGAACTCCATCAAGAGCAGCTTGGGCAGATCGGTGGTGTCGGGCCGGATCGCTCCAAAGTTGGTCCGGCCGTCCTCGAAGGACCACCACCGGCTATTGGGCA
>JBGTHI010000253.1:0-3139 GCA_041746295.1 Myxococcaceae bacterium | reverse complement strand
AACTCGCTGCACGCCCAGCGCGAGGCTTGCGAGGCATACATCGCCAGCCAGCGGTCGGAAGGGTGGGCGCTCGTACGGGACCCGTACGACGATGGCGGTTTCTCGGGCGGGACCTTGGAGCGCCCGGCGCTGAAGCAGCTGCTCGCCGACATCGAGGAGGGGCTGGTCGATGTCGTCGTGGTCTACAAGATCGACCGGCTGTCACGCTCGCTGATGGACTTCTCGAAGCTCGTCGAGGTCTTCGACCGCGCCGGCGTCACCTTCGTCAGCGTCACCCAGAGCTTCAACACCACGACGTCGATGGGCCGGCTGACGCTCAACATCCTGCTCTCCTTCGCCCAGTTCGAGCGCGAGGTTATTGCCGAGCGAGTGCGGGACAAGATCCGGGCGTCGCGGCAGAAGGGCATGTGGATGGGCGGCAGCGTGCCGCTCGGCTACGTCGTGAAGGACCGCAAGCTCGTGGTTCACGAGCCCGATGCAGCGGTCGTGCGGTCGATGTTCGAGCGGTTCCTTCGCGTCGGCTCGGCGACGGTTCTGGCTCGGGAGCTGCGGGCCGAGGGCGTGCTCACCACCAAGGGCCGCCCGATCGACAAGGGCTACCTCTACAAGTGCCTCAGCAACCGCACCTACCTCGGGCTCGCGATCCACAAGGGCACCGCCTATCCCGGCGAGCACGCCCCAATCATCGGCCAGAACCTCTGGGACAAGGCGCACGCGATCCTCGCCGAGAATACTTGCACCCGATCGGCGCGCACCCGGTCGCAGACACCGGCATTGCTGAAGGGGCTGATCTTCGGTCCGACCGGCGCGGCGATGTCGCCGACGCACACACGGAAGGGCAACTGGCTCTATCGCTACTACGTTAGCCAGGACGTGCTACAGCACGGACGGGACGCCTGCCCGATCGGGCGGGTGCCGGCGGCGGAGATCGAGGCCCCGGTCATCGACCAGCTGCGTGGCATCTTCCGCCAGCCGGAGATCATCTTCGGTGCGTGGCGAGTTGCGCGGGCCGAGCAGGACAAAATCACCGAGGACGAGGCGCGGGAGGCGCTCAGGCAGCTCGACCCATTTTGGGACGAGCTGTTCCCGGCCGAGCAGGCGCGGATCGTGCAGCTGCTGGTCGAGCGGGTCGAAGTGCGCGAGCACCGCGTCGATGTCCGGCTGCGACCGAACGGGCTCACGGTATTGGTTCGGGAAGCGGCGGGCAGCAAGAGGGCAGCAGCATGACTGGGAAGACCTCGGTTTCGACGGATGGCGAGACGATCACGATCCACATCCCGATGACGTTCAGGAGGCGCGGCGGGCGGAAGATGATCGTGACCCCGGACGGCGCGCCGTGGGCGCCGCGGCCGCGGGTCGACAACGCGATGGTCAAGGCGGTGGCGCGGGCGTTTCGGTGGCAACGGATGTTTGAGAGCGGGAGATACGCGAACTTGACGGAGCTGGCGGCCGCCGAGAAGGTCACGTTAACATATCTGACGAGCATCCTGCAGTTCGCGCAACTGGCGCCAGAATTGGTTGGGATGATACTCGACGGACGGCAACCAAGCGAACTGACCCTACGGGCGATTTCGAGGGATTTACCGATCGACTGGGCCGCGCAACAAAGATTGTGGCCGGACAAACTGCCGGCTTGAGGAAATCCAACAACTGTAAATCCGTCGGGCAACCCTACGCTGGTTTGAATCCCGCCCCTCCACCGAGACTTCCCTTTGAAGTTGTGCTATTTGGTCCGACCCAGCCTCCGATCGCTGGGGGCGAGGGGACAATGCACGAGCTCTTTCAACAGTATCCCGATCCCGATGACCTACTCGCGATGGAGCCTGAGGAGCTCGGCGCAAGGCTGCTGTTCTTGGTGCGCGATCGGCTAAGTCGAGAGCCGCGAGGCCACATCCACCCGGGCAACCTGACCGGAGAGGTTGGATACCGTGACGCCTCCAGAGGCATATCTGGATACCCTGCGGAACGGGTCGCCGAGCTCCAGCGCGCCGTGAGTGAGGCGTTCGCGTGGTTGTCGGCGCTGGGATTGCTTGTGCCCACCACCGAAAACACCGCCCGGTCCTCGGGGTGGATGACGCTGAGCAGACGAGCTGAGGCGATCCAATCGCCCGCAGATTTCCAGCATGCGGCCTTGGCCGCAATGCTCCCGCAGCGAATTCTCCATCCGAGCTTGCGAGAAAGCATCCGCATGTTCTTTGTCCGTGGCGAGCTCGACGTTGCGGTCTTTCATGCGATGAAGCAGGTCGAGGCTGCCGTTAGGGACGCGAGCGGTTTCCCCCAGGGCGACCATGGCGTTCCCATGATACGAAGGGCCTTCCACAAGGATACCGGCCCCCTCCGAGACCCTGCCCAAGAAGAAGGTGAGCGTGAGGCCCTCATGCACCTCTTCGCCGGAGCCATTGGCTCCTACAAGAACCCCCATTCCCACCGGAACGTGCCCTTGAACGATCCCATTGAAGCCATGGAAGTCATGTTACTCGCCAATCACTTGCTCCGCATCGTGGATGCTCGTCGCCCAGCGGGCGCACCGTAGGACCTCAGGGGATAAGGCGATGGAGCCCGCAGGCCAAAGTGCCCTCCAGCGCTTCGCGAGGCACCGGGCGTTGAAACGGGTGGCCGGCCATCTGTGGCTCTCGGAAGACAGCTTCGACTTCGAGAACAAGGAGCCAGCCGACTACTACCGCGTCTACTTCATGGCCGACGAGAATGAACCCTACGCAAGGATTGCTGCCGTGCACGGGGACGACGAGTTGGACATCAAGCTCTGGAACGGAAAAGCCTTCGATGTTGCGGAGCGGGTGAAGTCGCGACTTTGGCCGAGCGGCCCTTGGACATCAGGCGGAAATACTACAAACTTGTCGTCAGATACACGAGTGAGGTCGAGTTCCTGTTCAAAGACTGGTGGCATCCTTTCGCCTTCCGCTTCAAGGAGTGGGTCCTCCAGAGCCGTTATCAGATGGTGACTACGATCCGGGCCGAGAGGCTCGACGTCCTTAAAGTGTAGCGGGACGCCTTATTGACGGCGTAAGGCGACATCCAGGTTTACGAAGCTTCGCCTTGGCCTGATCGGTTTTCCGGTGGGTGGTCCACCGGGGGAGAACGATGGGTCGTCTCGAGAACGAGGCGCGGACGGCGATGG
>JBGTHI010000252.1:0-6960 GCA_041746295.1 Myxococcaceae bacterium | reverse complement strand
GACGGGCGCGCTGGAGGAAGGAAAGGCAACCGCGGGTCGGACCGCCCGGGCCAGGGCCAGACCCATTTCTTCATCGCTCACCTCGCCGAGAAGAGAGCTCGGCTCGGGAATTGAGGGGATTGAAGCACGCACGGGGAGACGGAGCGTAGCCGGTCCCGTTGACCCTTGGAATGTGAGCGGGATACTGACGTGAAAATGAACGTTTCCCTGACGCCCGGCGCCAACTCAAGGACCTCTCGCTGGTTGGGCCATCCCGGGGTGTGGTTGGGGATGGCCTTGATCCTGGGCGGCGGACTGTTCCTGCGAGCGCTCCTGAGTCCCCCGCGCCCGCCGCTTCCCACGCTGGATGAGGTCAAGGCTTTCCAGCTGACCGATCAACAGGGGAGCGCTTTCTCCAGCGAAGCGCTCCGGGGCAAGGTCTGGGTCGCCAACTTCATCTTCACCCGTTGCCCCACAATCTGTCCGGTGCTCACCGGCAGAATGAAACAGGTGCAGCGCCGCACCCAGGGATTAGGTGAAGCCCTCCAGTTGGTCTCCTTCACCGTCGACCCGGAGCACGACACTCCGGAAGTCCTGCGGCGCTATGCCGAGAGGAGCGGCGCGAGCCCGCGAAGCTGGAGGTTCCTCACGGGGTCGCGCGAGGCGCTTCAGCGGGTCTTGGTGGAAGGGTTGAAGGTCCCGATGACGCGCGAAGGGCCCGCGGACGATCTGATGGGTATCGGCCATGCCGGCCACTTCGTGCTGGTGGACAGCCGGATGCGGGTGCGCGGCTACTACGCGCTGCAAGAACCCGAGGCATTGGACCGGTTGGTGGCCGATGCGGGCTTGTTGGCCAACGAAGGTTAGCATGGACAGCTTTGAGACGACCGACGGCTCCCGACCCAATGCGGTGAGCCTCGACGACGAAGTAGGGCGCCTATATCCCCTTCACGCCTTCCGGCTGCTGGAGACAGGTGATGCTTTTGATCCGGCTCCCGCGGCGCTCGCCGCCGATGCTCGGGCCCAAGCCCTGTCCTATGTCGAAGGGCAGATCCTGTTTCGCAACCGCGGGCGTCGGCCGGCGGAAGGTCCCACTTCGGAAGAGCGAGTCCGGACCGAGCTGGTTCGTCAGTTGGGTGCGAACCCAGTACTGGTGGAGAGGCTCAAGCGCGGGCGGCCGATCCAGGTGGACCTGATTCCGCCCGGTCACGACATGGCCAGGTACGGCTACCCGCGCGTGGTCTCCAGATCGGCCTCGGGCGTTTTCTGGGACCATCCTTCATGGGAGTCGGCGCGGATCGCCTTCCGGCAGGAGAAGCTGGAGACCGAGCCGCTCCTGGTGATCCACGAGATGGCCCATGCCATTCAGGCGCTCGCCTTCACCGAGAACGAACGAGAGACCCTCTATCGATCTCTTCTCCGCACCTACCGCAGCCCTGCCGCCGCGGATGAGGTCTTCGCAATCTACAGCGAGCGCGAGTTCACTGTGGGTTTCAGCGAGGAGGACCTGCGTGCACCCGGCGTGTACGGGCGCACCCGGCAGCGCTGGTCGGAAGACCACCTGCTCACCCGCTTTGTTCGAAACCTGTACTTTCCACATAAGCCACTGGCGGGGCCCGGCCGGGGCAGGCCTTTTTAGCGCCCGGATGCCGAGCAGCGGGTAGCGCCTTACCTTGGAATCAAGGAGGAGTTCAGATGCTCAAGGAACTGGTGAAGGGCGCGGCCTCGTTGACCGCGACTGTGGCGGGCGCACTGTTGCACGAGGTTGCCGAGAAGCTGCCGGTAGTCGATCAGGTCGCACGGAAGGTCGGGCTGCGCCCGGATGAGTCCGGAGAGAGCGGCGAGACCGGGGCGGCAACCAAGTCGTGCGAGCCGCACGTGGCGGCTCCTCTCAGTCCCCCGATGCCGCACAACGTCCCCAACGCCGTGGCGGAGGTCCTTTCCCGCTCGGAAGGCCAGCCCACGGTGAAGGCGAAGCGGGGGCAGAAACACGGCCACCATTGAGGATCGCGAACCGCCCTAGGCCATGGTAAGCGGAGGGATCATGGCTACTCTGGTTTTGATCCGTCACGGGCAATCGCTCTGGAACCTCGAGAACCGCTTTACCGGCTGGGTGGATGTACCGCTCACGGGTCAGGGGCGGGACGAAGCCCGCCGCGCCGGGGAGCGGATCCGGGACATCAAGTTCGATGTCGCCTACACGTCGGCGCTCTCGCGCGCGCAGGAGACGTTGGAGCTGGTGCTCCAGATGGTGGGTCAGCGACCGCCGGTGATTCGGGACCCGGCGCTCAACGAGAGGCACTATGGCGACCTCCAGGGCTTGAACAAGGCGGACACCGCCGCGCGCCATGGTGAGGCGCAGGTGAAGATCTGGCGGCGATCCTTCGATGTGGCGCCTCCCAATGGAGAGTCTCTGGAGATGACCGCGCAGCGTACGCTGCCCTTCTTCGAGCGGGCTATCGCAGGCGATCTTCGCCAGGGAAAAAACGTCCTGGTAGTTGCCCACGGAAACTCCAACCGTTCGATTGTGATGAAGCTGGACGGCCTCACGCGAGAGCAGATTTTAGAGCTGAATCTCGAGACCGGCGTGCCTTTGATCTACGAAATCTCCAAAGAGGGCGCGGTCATCTCCCGCCAGGTCCGGTAGTCAGGGGTCCTTCTCCGGCCAGGAGCTCGACCAACGGCGGAAGATGGCGTTCGCGCAGCGCGCTGAGCGAAGCCGGCTCCAGTTCGTAGGTGACCGCGGTGCGGCGCTGCTCTCTGCACCAGCTCCCGAACGATCCCGGCGTGGCGTAGCCGACCTCCGGGACATGCGGCAGACCGGTGCGCTTCGCCAGCCAGGAGCCCAGCGCGCAGCCCTGGGGATCGTCGATGCACGCCAGTGGCGAATGAATGGAGAGGATCGCCCTGGGATTCAATCGCTCCACGAGGGCGACCAGCGCCTGGGTCTCCGGCTCCGATCCAGCCCGCGCGCCAGGACTGAGCCGCACCCGGGAGGGGCTGTCGTCGAGCCATCGGTGCGTCGGTTCGGCCGGGCTCCAGTCGGAGGTGGGAAAGTTCCGGTTCAGCTCGATGCCGTTGGCATTTCCTCGTGTGCCGGCGACCATCCCGTCGGGATTGGCGCAGAGCACCACCGCTGCCCGCAGGACGGCGGGAAGCAAGCAACGAAGCGCGGCGGAGAGCACCACCGTGGAGTCCGGCTCGTGACCATGTATCCCCGCGAAGATCAACAGCTCGGCCTTTCCCGACATCGGGAGGTAGAGGCGCAGCGGAGCTCCCGAAGCGGTCCGGCCGTAGGTGGTCACCGCGTGGTGGAGGGCTCCGCGCTCAGGCTCCGGAACCCAGTCGGTCACGCCTTGACCCAGAGCGCTCGGAAGGCCGGAACCGGCTGAGACTTCCCCTTCACCTGGATCGGCGCAAGCGCCTCGAACTGCGCTTCGTCCTGCGCCAGCTCACGGGTGCGGGCTCCAGCCCAGATCTCCATCGGCGGAGCCATCTGGCAAAGCCGAGAGGCGACGTTTACCGGGTCACCGATGCAGGTGTACTCGGTGCGCAACTGCGAGCCTAGGCTCCCGACGACACCCATTCCGGAGTTGATCCCGATTCCCAGCTTGAGGCCGCGCCAGCCGGACGGCACGCCCTGCGGAAAGAGAGCGCGCTCGTTGCGGGAGAGCGCCTGTACCGACTCCATCATCATGCGGGCCGACTGAACCGCGCGGAGCGCATCGTCCGGACGCTGCACCGGCGCGCCAAACACCGCCATCACGCCATCTCCGATGAACTTGTCGAGCGTGCCTCCGCAAGTCAGCACCGCGTCGGAGAGCGAGCCGAGCACCTGATTGAGCACCGCCACCACATGCTCAGGCGGCAAGAGCTCCGCCAGCCCGGTAAAATCCCGCAGATCGGCAAAGAGGATGGTGACCTCCCGCTTTTCTCCGGTAAGCACCACGTCACCGCGTTTGAGGACCTCCTCCACCACCGCCTCGGAGGTGTATCGGGCAAAGAGTCTTCGCATCCGCTCGGTCGCGCCGGCGCGGCGGACCACGGAGTCGATGCGCGCCGCGATCTCGTTCATGCTGGCGTGCTTGCCCACATAGTCGTCGGCGCCGGCACGCAGTCCCGCCACCCGCTCGGCATCGGCATCGTTGGCGGTGAGGATGATCACCGGGGGTCCCCCGCCTGGAGCGGATTTGAGGCGACGGCATAACTCCTCGCCCGACATGCCGGGCATCTGAAGGTCCGTAAGGACGATCGATGGCCGGGAGCGGGCCAGCCCGTCCAATGCCTGCTGTGGGTCGGTGAAGGAGATCACCTCGTAACCCAGCTCCGAAAGCCCTGCCTCCACCGCGGCGCAGGCGATCGGCGAGTCGTCGACAATCACCACGCGCACCGGCCCCGACGGATTGGCCCCCTCCGGCTCGGCCTTTCGTGCGAAGCGCTTCTGAAGAGCCAAACCCTCGTAGACCTGCCGGTAGGTGCACAACCCCAGCTCGACCAAAACCTGGCCCAGCTTGCGACCGGTCTCCTCTTGCATCTGTCTGGCCCGTTCGAGCTGATCCTGGGTGATGTGCTTGAGCCCCACCAGTAGCTCTCCCAGCCTGGGATTTCTTGAAGGGCCCATCTGCTGCAGCCCCATCGCGCTGGCCAAAGCCTCTTCGAGCTGGGTGCGGGTGACATAGCGCAGGCTGATCAAAGCCTCCCCCACCCGCTGTCCAGTGGAGCGCTGCAGCGCAAGCGCCTCCTCCACCTGGCTTCGTGAAACCAGACCGAGCTGAATCAGGATGTCGCCAAACAGGGGACTGGGCTCAGTCATGGCACTAGCGCCATGAAGCTTAGTCCACCCCTCTTCCGAGGCGAGTTCCTTCTCCGGAGGGCTAGGAGAGGGCACGGGTGACGGCGATCAACAGCTCGATCACGATCAGGAGGACGATGGTCATCTCCAATGTAAGCGCACGGTCGGTGTCTACCTCACCCTTGAGGAGCTGGTAGACCTGCGCCAACATCTGCTGCTTCCGCGTCACGCTCGCCTGCCAGGGACGGATCCGGAGCCGCTTCACCCCCGCTTCGTAAACGTTGGCCAGATAGAAGTCGCCGACGATCTTGAGCGAGTTCTCGACCCGCTCCGTGAACTCGGAGAGTTCGAACAGGGTGGCGGAGACCCGCCGCGCAAGCAGGCGGTAGGGGCTTCGAAAGAAGGAAGCCCAGCTCCGCTTCTTGCGCTGAATCTCGTCGTAGGTGGCCTTAAGCTGGGCATCCAACAGCTCGTCGTAGTACCGCAATTCCAGCAATTGGGCGTTCACCACTTCGAGCAGGTCGGGAATGTCGGCACTGCCGGACGGCTCGTAGACGAAGGCGCTGTTCCAGTCGACCACCACCAGGTCCGATTCGGTGTAGCTGAAGCGGTGGCGGGTCACCTCTCCTCGCTCGAAGGCGGAAAGCGGTTGCGAGCCGCGTTCACCCAGGAGAATTCGAGCCAGGTCCACCCGCTCGAACAGCTGATCGGCGCTCGGCTGACCTTCAATCTCCTGAGCAAAGAAGACGGTGTAGCTTTCGCTCTGCGCCCAGAGGTGGCTGTCCTCCAGCGCGGGCGCGAGCTGCTCCCGCAACCCACCGATCCAGCTCAGCGCCGCCTCCTCTATGAGCGCCGAGTCGTACAGCTCATCCGCGATCGGCACCAACTCGTCGGTGGTGGTTCCCGGCTTGAGATCGACGCGGAAGATGATCGACAGCGCGCCGTGGTCGAACACGCGCGCCACAGTCTGGGCGATCACCGGACCGGTCTTAAGTGGGAGCGACTGCGGCCCGAGAGAGACTGTCAGCGGGGGGTTGGGAAGCTGGATGTATTCGGAGTTTTCGCGCTCGAGCCGCATGCGCGAACCCTGCGCAATCAGTCGTTCAGCCAGCTCGAGATCCACCTCATCGGCGATATCGAAGAGCCGGTAGCAGAGAACGTGCGCTTTTCTCAGGATGGCGGGTTGAACGGTCATGACCTATTTTCCGAAGGGCAGTCTACAGAACAAACTCGCGCTCGGCCCGAAGCTCGATGATGATCGCCGCCCGTGGAGACGACGTTGGAGATCGAAACCCGCCGCGTGCTGGGATTGGCCCCTGGGGCGCCCATCCGCTTCGAGCCCCTCGTCGAAGGGGGCTCCGCGCGAACCTTCCACCGCGCGGACGGGGGCACGGGCAGATCCTGCGTGGTGATGACCTACGGTTCGGACAAGGAGGAGAACCTCTACTATGTAGAGATTGCCGAGTTCCTCCGGTCGCTGGGGCTGAACATCCCCCGCGTGATCGCCCACGAAAAGAGGGCGCACGTCGCATGGATGGAAGACCTGGGGGCGATCGACCTCTACAGCCTGCGCGACGCGAGTTGGAGCGAGAGGAAGCCGGCCTACCTCAAGGCCCTGGAGCAGGTACACCGGCTGCATTGCCAGGGGCTGGAAGCGCTGCGCGGGGCCGAGCGGCCGGTCCGGCTGATGGGCGGCTTCGATGCGAGCCTTTACGCTTGGGAGCGGGGCTATTTTCTGGAGCAGTTCGTTTGCGGAGCCTGTGGCATCGAGCTGGAAGCCGCAACTGCCACGCGGCTCCAAGCGGAGCTGGCCGGGCTGGCGGAGGCGCTTCTCGCTCTGCCCCCTGCGTTGGTCCATCGCGACTTTCAGTCGAAGAACGTCATGCTGCGGGATGGCGAGGCCTATCTGATCGACTTCCAGGGGCTGCGCCAGGGAGTTGCGGCCTATGATCTCGGCTCCCTGCTGTTCGATCCCTATGTGCCTTTTACGGCCATGGAGAGACGGGAGCTGCTGCTCGGCTACCACGCGCTCGGCGCGGACGCGCCATGGCCTGAGCTGCAGCGGTCACTCGCACTGGGAGCGGTCCAGCGCTTGATGCAGGCCCTCGGCGCCTACGGGTTCCTGGGGCTCAGGCAGGGCAAAAGCGCATTCTTGAGCTACGTCCCTCCCGGGCTCGCCAATCTCCAGG
>JBGTHI010000251.1:0-3404 GCA_041746295.1 Myxococcaceae bacterium | reverse complement strand
CGAGCGGCCGGTCAGATCGACCAGCCGCTGTTCGCCCAACGCCTGGACCCGCGTTCCGCGTGCCTCGCGGTCGACGGTCCGATGTCGATTCTGCTCCAGCCCCTCCGCCCGCGCGCTCTTGAGTGTTGCCGCCTGGGCGAGGGTGGTGGTGGTGGCCCGTGCCGGCGCCTGTCGCTGCAGCGCCTTCAACAGGCCGC
This sequence comes from Myxococcaceae bacterium, assembly GCA_041746295.1. Taxonomy (GTDB): domain Bacteria; phylum Myxococcota; class Myxococcia; order Myxococcales; family Myxococcaceae; genus JBGTHI01. The sequence continues at coordinate 3,207 of JBGTHI010000251.1, read as the reverse complement.
GGAACAGTGCGATCTGAGCCGGCGAAGACGGCCGAGCTGAAGCTTGGGGAGAGGGCGGGGGAGTCGAGGTCTCGGGCCGTCTGACGGTCATCTACCCGCTCACTGCAGCGGGGATGCCGCGGCTTGAGTGCTGCTAACCCCGCATTTCCAGGGGGCGAGACCGCCCGACCTGGGTCGCCCGTCCGACTCAACGCTTCCCGAATCCACCCGGCTGGCGGGGGGCCATCCCGCCCAGGTCGTTGACTGCCCAGGGGCACTGCGCCACCGAGCCGGGGGGCGCAAGGGCCACCGAGGGAGGCCATTCCCTGTCCTCGAACAGCAACGCGTCCCGGAGGGTGATCTCCTTCATCGCCGAGCCGATGGCATAGATGCGGCCGCGCGCTATCACCCGGGTTCCCTTGCGCAAGCGATGAACCTTCACGTACTGGGTGGGGGCGAGCTCAAGCTTGATCCGAGTGGCCGGCACCGGCTTCTTGGGATTGAGCAGGTCCTGGTAGTCCCGAATCTGGGGCTTGGGCGGGCGGAACTCCACGGTGGCGAAGATCTTGTCCGCAGCCCCCGCTTCTCCGGCCCCCGCGCCGACGTCCACCAGAGCGAGGCCGCCCCAGGCGACGGTGCGATCCAGGTAGCGCTCGGCGAACTCGGCTTCGGCGCTTTCGGAGACCGAGCTGGTGGCCAGCGATACCTCCGATGCGTAGCGATCCTGGAGGACGGCCAGCGTTAACAGATAACTGTCGATCCACTTGGGTCCGTCGGTTAGGAACTGCAGCTTATCCATATCGATGAGCGGCGATCTCAAGGCACGCGCCTGTTCTAGCCAGGCTCTGGGTATCTTGCCGTCGATGCGGACGCGGCGGACCATAGCCGCCAGATAGGCTCGGGCTGGAAAACGGGGCAGGGTCAGCTGGCGATCCACCGCGTTCAGCAAGACCGGAGGCACCATGAAGGTGTCGTCGCGGTTGTGGAGCGTGGGGCCTACCTCCGCCAAGACAGTCAGCAGGCCTCCCGCGAGCGCGGCACAGGCGGCATTTTCGGCCGGCTCGTTCAGCGCCTTGGCGAAACGCGACTGAGCGAAACGCCGATCGATATCCGCGTCGGAGAAGACCAGCGGTGCGCCGGTGCGAAAGAGCTCGTCGGACGGCGACTGAGCCCGGGTAGGGGTCGGGAGCAGTTCCAGCACGAGCAGAACGAGAATGGAGGGGGTCGACGTTCGGATCATAAGTCGGCGGACCTCCGGGACCTTAGCACGGCGTTCCGAGGGTGATTTTCAACCGACGCCCCGGCTGCGGCTTCTATTTCGAAAGACGGCCGGTTAGGGTGCGTCGGCTATGTCAGAGGCTCCACAGCGTCCCCAGGTCGTCCCGGTGCAGAGCGATGGCGAGCGATTCCAGGCGCTGGCGATCCGCGAGGTGGTCTTCATCGAGGAGCAGCACGTCCCGGAAGGGATGGAGAGGGACGACGAAGACGCGCAGGCCTTTCACGTGCTGGCCCTGCAGGGGGGCCACGCGATCGGGACCGGACGGCTTTCGATGCTGGTCCGAGGACCGGAGGGCGAGCAGGGTCGCTGGGCCCAGATTGGCCGGATGGCTGTGCTGCAACAGGCGCGGGGGGGCGGCGTAGGAACGCTGCTGCTTCAGGCGCTGGCAGAGGAGGCCCGGCGGCGTGAGGTGGCCGGAATTTCCCTGCGCGCGCAGCTCACCGCGCTGGAGTTCTACAAGAAGCACGGGTATCAACCGGTCGGTCCCGTCTTCAAGGAGGTGGGGATGGACCATCTCCAGATGCACAAGAAGTTCCAATAAAACCCAAGGGGGATCTCAATGAAGCTGATGAGGCTGTCAGATGAGCTAAAGGCGATCGTCGCGGAACGGCATCTCCTCAAGCACGAGTTTTACAAGGCATGGTCTGAGGGCCGGCTGTCCAAGGATGTGCTGTGCCGCTACGCGGGGCAGTACTTCGCGCAGGTCGACGCCTTTCCCCGCTTTGTCTCCGCGATCCACAGCCGCTGCCCGGAGATCGAGGCGCGCAAGGTGCTGTTGGAGAACCTGGTGGACGAGGAGATCAATGGGACGGACCATCCGGAGCTGTGGCTCCGGTTCGCGGAAGGCATGGGCGCCGACCGGCAAGAGGTTCGCGAGGGGCTCCAAGGCGAGGCCCAGCTGCCGGAGACCAAGGCGATGCTTGAGACCTTCCACGGTCTGACCCAGGGCGAGTGGACCGATGGGCTTTGCGCGCTCTACGCCTATGAGTCCCAAGTACCCGAGGTGTCGGAGTCGAAGATCGACGGGCTGAAGAAGTTCTATGGCGTGACCGATGACCGGACGCTTTCCTTCTTCAAGGTCCACATGCACTACGACGTCGAGCACTCCAACGCGGTGGCGGCGCTGGTCGACCGCTACGCTGAGCCGGAGCGCGCCAAGGCAGCAACGGCCAAGGCCGCCGATGCGCTCTGGGGCTTCCTGGACGGCATGGCGCGCGAGGCCGGCGTCGCTTCCTGTTAGGCGGTTGGATCCCGTGTGACGGCAGGCTGGGCGGAGGGTCGCCGCGCAGTATAGGCCGGCGATCGTTCGGCTGGCGAACGGGTGGGTCAGGCCACCTGATCAGGCTTTGCGCTGAACGGCGAGTTCGGACGTGGGGGTGCCCGGGGCGTAGGCCGGCGAACTGGCCAGACCACCTGGTCAGGCTTCGCGCTGAGTGCGGGTTTGGGCGTGGGTGCCTGGGGCCTGTATGGGAAGGCGTGCGTCGGCAACATCCTCATGCCCCCAGAATTTCGAGGGAAGCCGTCCTTGGTCATCCCCCAGGGTTATTCAGGAAGATCATGCGCTCGGCGACCCTGTGACCGCTGAAAGGGGGCGGGGCCTGGCTCCTAATCGGGACAACGGGGCGGAGGTGATCGCTCTCGCCACTTGCCGGCTCGATGAAACTTCCGGGAAGCCGATGTTTGTACGTTCTGCAGCGCAATTCGCGGCTGGATGTACAAACATCCCCCGCTGCAGGATCCAAAACCTCCGGTCTCACCAGCCAGCGTAGTCCGATCATCTGCGCGCCGCATCGTCCACACTCGGCGGGGTGGCAAACTAAGAAATGCGCGGAGGGATGGCGACGCGTATGAGGCTACTGCCAGCGTCTCTCCCGGGGCACCAACCCCCTCACGCCTTCTCGATAGAGGTCCCTACCCCAGGCGCTAGCCCTCGGCTTCGATATCCTGCA
>JBGTHI010000250.1:0-2984 GCA_041746295.1 Myxococcaceae bacterium | reverse complement strand
CGCCGCGTCCGGATCCGAGCCTCGCATCGATTTGATGAAGGCGGAGATGACGTTGTAGTGCTCGTCACCGGCGCGGTCATAGAGGAGCGTCTTCTGCTGGAGCGCCTCCTCCACGGTCTTCAAGTCAATCGGCCCCAGGCTCTGCTGGGCCGCGACTTCGAGTGTGGTGAGCGCCCGGCGCGCGTCGCCGCCGGATGCGCGGGCGATCACCCTCAACACCTCACTGTCCGCTTGGCGTTGGTTCTTGAGGCCGCGCTCGTCACGCAGCGCCGTCTCCAAGACTTCGAGCAACTCCTCTTCTTCCAGGGCTCGGAGGGTCACCACGCGAGCTCGGGATAGCAGCGCCGCGTTGACCTCGAACGAGGGGTTCTCGGTGGTCGCGGCGATCAGGCTCAGGGTGCCGCGCTCCACATGCGGCAGCAGGGCGTCCTGCTGGGACCTGTTGAAGCGATGGATCTCGTCCAGGAAGAGCACCGTGCGCTGGCGGTTCAGCTTCCATCTCTCTTCGGCCTGCGCGACCGTCTCGCGGACGTCCTTCACACCGGCAAGCACCGCGCTCAGTTGGACGAAGTGGGCCCCGGTCGCGGCGGCGATGATCCGGGCCAGGGTGGTCTTCCCCGTGCCGGGGGGGCCCCAGAGGATCAGCGAGGGCAGGGGATTGGTCCCCAGAATCCGCTGCAAGAAGCGCCCTTCGCCGGTCAAATGCTCCTGGGCCACGAACTCTTCCAGGCTCCGCGGCCGCATCCTATCGGCCAACGGGGCGGTGGCCTGGGCGTCCTGTTGGGCGACACGCTCGAAGAGGTCCATGACTTTTTGCCTTAGAGCACCTTAAAAAGGGGGCGTGAAGACCCTAGGCATCGTAGCCCGAATAGGAACAGCTGAAGCGGCTCTGCTCGCGCAAGAGATTCGTACGCGGTACCCCAGCCTCACCGTGCTCGCCGACCCGCGCTCCGCGGAGGCGTTCGGTTGGGAGGTGCTCGATTCGCGAGTGTTCGCCGACCGGGCGGAGGGTCTGGTGGTGCTGGGAGGAGACGGCACGCTGATTCACGCCGCCCGGCTGGCCGCGGGTCGGAAGATCCCCATCCTGGGAGTGAACCTCGGCTCCCTCGGCTTCCTGGCGGAGGTGCCGCAGCGAAACCTGTTCATCGTGCTCGACGAGATGTTGAGCGGAAGCGCCGCGCTGGAGCCGCGGATGAAGCTGCGCTGCCGGCTCTGGCGGGGCGAGCAGCGGGTCTTGGACGAGGATGTGTTGAACGACGTGGTGTTGAACCGGGGGGCCCTGGCCCGGATCGCCGACCATGAGACCTTCGTCGACAACAACTATGTCACCACCTATAAGTCGGATGGGGTGGTGATCTCCACGGCCACTGGAAGCACCGCCTACGCGCTCTCGGCGGGCGGGCCGATCATCCATCCGGCATTGGACTGTACCCTGGTCGCGCCGATCTGCCCCCACACCCTGAATCAGCGGCCAATTGCCATTCCCAGCGAGCTGACCGTCCGGATTGCGCTGAAGAGCGAGGGGACCGACGTCTATCTGACGCTCGACGGGCAGTCCGGCCACGAGCTCCGGGCAGGCGATCAGATCGAGGTGACCCGTTCGGAGCACAAGGTCTGGCTCGTCCGCAACCCGGACCGGGACTACTTCTCGATCCTGCGACAAAAGCTGCACTGGGGCGAGCGGTAGCGGGCAGGCTGTGGTATAGAGGCCGTTCGCCCGTGCCGACCTCGCCCTCCCCAGCTCCAACTCTCCCTTCCGACGACGGCCTCTGGCTGAAGACCCTGCGCGCTGAGGTTCAGGTGATGGTCTTCAAGGAGGGACGTCACTACGCGGAAAACCGCCGTGTCGCCCGATTGAATCGGAGCGGCCCGTCGGTCACCGCGCAGGTCGTCGGCGATTCCAACGAGCGGTACGATATAGAGGTCAGGCCGGCCCCGGGTCGGATCGACTCCCGCTGTAGTTGCGACGAGTGGGGAAAGAACGGCCCCCACTGCAAGCACGTGGTGGCAGTGGCGCTGGTCTATCTGGCCCGGATGCGTCGCGACGCCCGTCAGGCCGCGGAAGCCCAAGCCGCCCGCGTCGGGATGGGCTCTCCGGGCGAGGAGGGCAACAAGGGCTACGAAGGAGGCCAGGCCGATCCGGAAGGCGATGCAGAGCCGGTCGATGACGAGCCCTTGGCTCCCGCCGCTACGGCCACCTTGCCGGGTCTGGCCAAGCTGGAGAGCTGGCTCGGCCTGTCCGCACAGCCCGATCTGGAGTTCCTCTATCGGCTGGCACCCGCGCGGTCGGTGAGCACGGCGCGGCAGTGGGTCTTGGACGTTCGTCGAATCGATGCTCAGGCCAAGGGACCGATCCACGTTCGGCGGATGTTGGCGCAAAGCCAGGGCGCCGCGCGGTTGTCGCCCCAGGACGAGCGGATCTTCATCGAGCTGGCCAAGCGTGAAAGCCGCTTCGATGCGCGGCTCCTGGTGACGGATGAGGAGCTGGCGGAGCTGTTCGAGCTGTTGCGCAACCGAAAGGTGATTTACCGGGGCACGGCACTCAACTTCATGGAAGCGGCCGCAAATCTGGAGGTGAAGCTCGAGTCCCAGGCCGATGGTGCGACGGCCCGGCTCTCGCTCATCCTCCCCGACGACAGCTCGGTCGCGCTCCCCGATTCCACGCTGTTGGTGGGGCGAAAGAGCTATCTACTGGCCGGGCAGAACGTCTACCGCGTCGAGCCCGACTACCCGCCGCGCCTTCTTCGGAAGTGGTTGCTCGAGCCGACCATGTCCTTTCCAGCGCGTCAGCTCGATCGCGTGCTGACCTTCTTCGCCGCGCATCTGCCGCGCTTTGAGATGTCGCTCAAGGCCGACGGGATCGACGTGGAGGAAGGTGTTGTCCCCGAGTTCGTCCTCACCTTGGAGGGTGGCCAGGAGCAGGTGAAGGCCCGCCTCGGGGCAAGGTACGGCAGGGCGGTCGTCGCGGTCTCGCCGGTCGCGGT
>JBGTHI010000249.1:0-7084 GCA_041746295.1 Myxococcaceae bacterium | reverse complement strand
AACGTCACCCCCGACTCGTTCTCCGATGGAGGCCGCTTTTTCGGCACTGAGGCCGCCGTTGCCCACGGCGTTGCCCTGGCCGAAGCCGGCGCGCACTTCCTGGACGTGGGGGGAGAATCGAGCCGGCCGGGCGCGGAGCCGGTGAGCGCGGATGAAGAGCTCTCCCGGGTGATTCCGGTGATTCAAGGACTCAGGGAGAGGGCCGGGGTTCCGATCTCTATCGACACGGTCAAGGCGGAGGTCGCGCGGGAAGCGCTCGCCGCGGGCGCGGTCTGGGTGAACGACATCACCGGGCTTCAGGACGTCGCTCTGGCCCGCGCTGCGTCGGAGGCGGGTGCCGCTTGCTGCGTGATGCACATGCAGGGCTCCCCGCGCACGATGCAGGCTTCGCCCCACTACGAGGATTGCGTAGAGGAAGTGGTGACCTTCCTGGAGGCCGCTGTCACCCGCGCCGAGAGCGCCGGAATCCATAGAGACCGCATCCTGGTGGATCCGGGCATCGGGTTTGGCAAGACTGCTGGGCACAATCTCTTTCTCCTGCGGCGGCTGCGCGATCTGCGAGTGCTGGGGCTGCCGATCCTGGTCGGCACGAGCCGGAAGGCATTCCTGGGCAAGCTGACCGGTCGGACCGACACCAGTGACCGTCTTTCCGCGACGTTGGGATCGTTGGCGACGGTCGCGGTTCTGGGGGGAGCCGAGGTGGTGCGGGTCCACGATGCGGCGGAAGCCAGGGATGCCCTGGCAGTCGCTGCCGCCGTCCGCGTTGCCGCAGAGGGAGGAGAAACCTTTGGTTACTGAGCGGTGTCCCTGGCAACCCGGCCGGTCCGCGTTCTGAGGCGGTCGGAACTTGAAGCAGCCGCCGCGGATCTCGTACGGTGGGCGCTCAAATATGGCGTACCGATCCACTTCCCTGAAGCCACAGACCGTCACCACCTCTAACTCGAAGTTGTTCGGCACCGACGGCGTTCGAGGGGTGGCCAACATCCACCCAATGACCGCCGAGATGGCGATGCAGCTGGGCCGCGCCTTGGCGTATCTGATTCGCAACGGCCCCCACCGCCACCGTGTAGTGATCGGCAAGGACACCCGGCTCTCCGGCTACATGCTGGAGCAGGCGCTGGCCGCTGGCATTACCTCGATGGGCGTGGACGTGGCGATGGTCGGCCCTTTGCCCACGCCGGGCATCGCCAACATCACCACCTCGATGCGCGCCGACGCCGGCGCCGTCATCTCCGCTTCGCACAACCCCTACCAGGACAACGGCATCAAGTTCTTCTGGCGGGACGGCTTCAAGCTTCCGGACGAGACCGAGACCGAGATCGAGGAGCTGATCTTCAACAAGTCGATCGATCACCTTCGCCCCACCGCCACCAAGATCGGTCGGGCGGTTCGACTCGACGACGCTCGCGGTCGTTACATCGTCTTCCTCAAGGCGACCTTCCCCCGCGAGTTGACCCTGGAGGGGCTGACCGTTGCGATCGATTGCGCGCATGGCGCCGCCTATCGCACCGCTCCAGCCGTGCTGGAGGAGCTGGGCGCCAAGGTGATCCGGTTGGGTGTGGAGCCGGACGGCAAGAATATCAATCACAAGTGCGGTGCGCTCCATCCGGAGAACCTGGCCAAGTGCGTAGTGAAGTCGGGCGCGCAGGTGGGGATCGCGCTCGATGGCGATGCCGACCGGCTGATCGTCGTCGACGAGCAAGGAAGCGTGGTCGACGGCGACGCGATCATGGCGCTCTGTACCGAGGAGCTGCTGGCGCGGAACGAGCTCAAGAAGAAAACCCTGGTCACAACGGTCATGAGCAACGTGGGGCTTGAGCGCTACGTCAACAAGCTGGGTGTCAAGGTCGTGCGGACCAAGGTGGGCGACCGGTACGTGGTCGAGGAGATGAGGAAGAACGGTTACTGCCTGGGTGGCGAGCAATCCGGTCACCTGGTCTTCCTGGATCACGCGACTACCGGCGACGGAACGCTGGCCGCGCTGCAAGTTTTGGCGATCCTTTGCCGCAAGGGGAAGCCGCTCTCCGAGCTGGTGGGGAAGTTCGAGCGGGTGCCGCAGACCCTGCTCAATCTGGTGGTGAAGCAAAAGAAGGAGCTCGCCGAGCTGCCCGAGGTCCAGAAGTCGATCAAGCTGGTGGAGGGCAAGCTGGGCAAGGAGGGGCGGGTGCTGGTCCGCTTCTCCGGCACCGAGCCCAAGGTGCGGGTTCTGATCGAAGGGCCGGATGAGTCGAAGAACGGGAAGTACGCCAAGGAGATTGGCGAAGCGCTGACAAGCGCGCTGGGCAAGTAGCGGGCGGTAGGGGTGACGCGGCGGATCCCCAACGGAGTCCAGCATGCGCGGACGCGCCGCACGAAGCAACTCCCATGCTCTTGGGGCGATAACGCCGGAGGCTCGAAGTGAGGGCCGAGGGGGAATGAGCTGATGCGAGTCCGCGGGACGCGGGTCAACGGTGGCCAGCCAGGGAGTAGCCCCAGCTCTCCACTTGAGAAAAAGAGAGCCCTGCCTGCCGTGGGAGGAGGCGGCAGGGCCCGGAGGAGCCGCGGCTCGACGGTGCCGGTGGCTTTGAGCACCCCTATAACGTCCGGTGGGACGAGTTGGCGCGTCTGGGGAACCAGAGTATCACGTATCCTTGGCGTCACGCTGGCAATGGAAGCAGGGCTGTTGGGGATCGGAGTAGGAGCGGCCCAGGCGGCGACGCTCTCGCCGCCCACCCAGGGGACGGGGAGCACATTTCAGGAAGGGGAGATTCTGGGGCCTCCGCGGGTGGGGCAGGGCATCGTCCCGGAGAGACAGGTCCTGGCGGGCTTCGCTGGAGTCCAGGCTGGAAGCGTGACTTCGAACCCTTGGGTGGATTTAGGCCTCCCGATCGGAGTGCCCTTGGCGTTCTTTGCCTTCGTTTTGGCAGGGTTAAATGCCGCCCGGAGGCCACTGAAGAGAGAGGCGGAGCAAATGCTCCGGGAGTTGATGGAGCGCCACGCCGCCAGCACCGAGCTCCTCAGGCAGCATCTTCAGCTGCAACTCCCGAACGGGACCCAGTTGGATTTAAGCGATGAACAAGCGGTGCTCGACTTTTTCCACATCAACGGCCCGACATGGGAGCGGGTGCAGCAAATCCTTGAGGATAATCGCGAGGCATCCGCCGACCTGGCGCTCGCGAAGGCCGCATGGGAGCTCGCGAAGGCGCACGCGGACGGCATGGGGGTATTTGAAACCCTGTTTTCTCCGAGGCCTCATTTTCAGCTGCTGAGAATGCTTGCTCAGCGCATCGAGGGAACGCCCCAGACGATCGACGAGATTATGAACTCCAGCGACGAGCGCTCTGGAAAGGCGGCCGTTGGGACGAGTGAGATCGCGGCGGCGGCGGAGGCAGCATGGGATTCCACGCAGCGACTCAAAAAGAGCTGTGCCACTGCCCGGGGTATGATCCAGCACCTTGTCACCTCCGGTAACCGCGACCTCCTCTCCCAGGGCCAGGCGATCGGAGCGCTTTTGGAGGAAGCGGAGGCCGCGGTGACGCGGGCACAGGATTTGGCGATCGGTGAGCCGCTGCGAGCTCCCGATGCCGTGGTCTTGCGGGCAGAGCAGCTGACGCGGGTTGTTCTGGACCTGACCACGGCTTTATCTCTCTTTTGGGAGATCCGTCTAGCCGCCTCATCGGCGCTGGCGAGCGCTGACATCTCTGCCCCTTGGATCGACGTCAGACTTTCGGACCTGTCTAGAGTGGCTGCTGCGGCATTGGCGGCGCGAGAGGGCCAGGACCTCTTGGAGCAATTCAGCACTTACCGGGACGACCTGGCTCAACTGGGGGCGGATGTCGCCCGCACCGCGGAGTTGGCGGCGCAGATTCAGGAGGACCGTAATCGCTTGGAGGCCGCAGCGGCTGACTCCCTCGATTCAACGATCGTCTATCCGAGTGGCCACCATCCTTTCCAACGCATCAAGCGAGCACAGGGCCTCGTCGCGACCGCCCGGGAGCGATTGGGTGAAGGCAGGATCGCAGAGGCACACCAAGCGCTGGAGCGAGCGGCCGAGCTTTACGACGAAGCAGCGCTGCTGCTCACCACGCCCGATTCGTTGCGAGGCCGCCTGGAAGAGCTCATCGCATTGCGCGACACGCTTCTCCAGCAGCTCCCCGAGGTCAATGAGGCTTGGCGCCGGATTGGGCGCTACCCTCCGTCCGCTCGGTATCCCGATCCAAGCGACGGTACTCACCCCGCCACCTACGTTCTGCAACTTGTCAATCAAGAGATCACTGACGTCCAGTCGATGGAGTTGACCCAAACAGCGGATGTATCGAGGTTGCTGACCTCGGCTTCGGGGCATCTGGATCAGCTCCTGCACCATTGGAAGAAGATCCTTGAGCATGACCGTCACCTCCGGCTGGTGGTCGCCTTAAATGGCGAATCGCTGCCCGATCTGAGGGAACGCCTCCTACCGATCGGACGGCAGATCGCTCAGGACGTCACGGTGAGGCACCTCACCGTGAAGGCTTTTGAGGGAGCGCCGGCGCTGCTGCGGGCACGGCGTCTTATTGAGGCCGAACAGAAGAGGCAGCAAGGTACCTCGGTCGCCGAAGCCGAGCAGGAGCCGCAAGACCCCTTCGAGGTACAAGCCATCCTCGAGACCGCGGAACGACAGCTCCAGTTTGTGGAGGAGTTGGTCGATCGGGATCGAACGCTCCACGCGGTCGCCCAGGAGAGCGTCCGGTCTGCCCAAAGGGCGTTCAATTGGGCAGCGGGAGAGCTTATGCGGTCGCAAACCAGCGGCATCGCTGTCAGCCAAGCCGTCCCCGTCGCGCTGCAAGATCTCAGGGCGTTGAACGAAAGGCTTGAAACGTTGAAGTCAGCCGCCAGAGAGCCGCACGGCGACTGGGTGGAGGTGGCTTGGAGCGCCTCTAGAATCGTTTCCGATGCCGCTAGAGCCATCGCATCACTTCAGGGGGAGGACCAAACCGGAGAGAGCCAGCGGATGGACGCCATCCGACAGATCGAGGCGGCGGCTGATGCCGTTCGCAATGCAGGCAATTGGTTCGGCAGTGGAGGCATGATCATACCCGACAGCCGAGGGAGCGATCAGTTGCGAGCCGCCGAAGCGGCGTTTCTCAATGGTGACCACGATGCGCCGCCGGGATCGGAGCGGAGCTCGGCGAAAGGGTTGGCGTTCACCGCGTGGATAGAAGCCACCTATCAGCTGATTAGAGCCAAGGAAGCGACCGCTGATGCGCTGCCGACGTCTGAAGCGCTGATCTGAAGAGGCTCGACGGGCGGGCACGTTCTCTTCTATCTGCGCCACGCCAGTTTTTTCACTGGCCGGCAACTTTCTACGCGCAAAGGCGATGATTCACGCTAAGGACTTAAAGATTAATGTCTCTTATATCGGTGTCGTCCACTAGTACGAAAAACTTGATTCCACCGGTTCTAGACCTCCCTCCGGCCAAGGTCGGAAGCCGGCGTGCTCGGATGGGTGGGAAGGAAGCCCGCTGGGTCAACCTCTCGGAGCTCGATGGGAGTCTGGCCGGGCCCCGCGGATCGAAGGAACTAAACGAGGATCGCTTCGAGTTGGGTTCCGCCCGAGGAGCCGCCACGGCTTCGCCCTCAGCGCCAGTCCGGAACGAGAACGCGGTCGCTTCCGCCGAGCTTCCGGGTGGAATTCTGTTCGATAACGACGGCGTCCTGGTGGACGCCTCCGTGGCCTGGTTCAAGACGCTGCAGGACGCGTCCGACTTCTTCGGCTTCAAGCCGGTGACCTGGGAGCAGTACGAGAACTATCACAACCTGAGCCTGAGCGACACCGTCGAGGGTCTCGGTCTTCCGTGCGACAAGAAGGAGGTCTGCCGTTACCTGTACGCCAACGTCTGCCGCTACCTGTCGGACGTGCGGGTCAATGCCGATGCCCGCCCCCTGCTGGAGGAGCTGAAGGGGCGCGGCGTGAAGTTGGCGGTTACCAGCAACAAGGATTCGCCGGCGGTCAGGGCGATCTTGGGCGGCGCCGGTCTCTTGCCCTATTTCGACGCCGTCATCGGACGCGATCAGGTCGCCCGAAACAAGCCATCGCCGGACATGCTCTTCCGGGCTTGCTGCGAGCTGGGCATCCATCCTTCGGAGACCTGGATGGTGGGCGATGCGCCCAAGGATCAGGTGGCCAGCCGGAAGGCGGGCGTCCGCTTCTTTGGGCTGGGCGTCGACGGCGGGGAGCGGATCGAATCGCTGGGCGAGATCCAACTCCGGATTCACCAGCGCCCGTGACATCGAACGCGCAGTTGACTTGATCGGCCAGCCCTGCTCGAACGGTGAGCAGGAGAGGAGTCCAATGGCGATGAGGCAGCGGCTGGGCGTGAACGTGGACCATGTTGCAACGCTGCGCCAGGCACGGCGGACCCGCTATCCGGATCCGGTGACGGCGGCGTCGATCGCCGAGCTGGCGGGAGCGGGGCAGATAACCATCCATCTTCGGGAGGATCGTCGGCACATCCAAGAGCGTGATCTGCGAGTGATGCGCGAGACCTGCCAGACGCTGCTCAATCTGGAGATGGCCGCCTCCGAGGAGATGGTGCGGATCGCCTGCGAGCTCGCGCCAAATCTAGTGACCCTGGTTCCGGAGCGCCGGGAGGAGCTCACCACCGAGGGCGGTCTCGACGTCAGCGGCCAGCGCGAAACGATCGATCTGGCGGTGAAGCGGCTTCGCGAAAAGAAGATCGGGGTCTCACTCTTCATCGATCCCGAATCGAAGCAGGTGCAGGCCAGCCGCGCCACCGGGGCCGAACGGATCGAGCTTCACACCGGCAGGTACTGCGAGGCACGCCGCGAAGCGGAGCGGACGAAGGAGCTCAAGCGGTTAGCCGACGCGGCCAGGTTGGGCGCTCAGCTGGGGCTGGGCGTCGCGGCGGGACATGGGCTTCATTACGAGAACGTCCGGCCAATAGTTGACCTCCCTGAGATCGACGAGCTGAACATCGGCCACGCCATCGTCGGTCGCGCAGTTCTGGTTGGGATGGACCGGGCGGTTCGCGAGATGCTCGAGCGGATGGCGCGGCCCTAGCCCGGGCTAGACCCATGAAAAGGCTCGTGACCGCCGAGCAGATGC
>JBGTHI010000248.1:0-8015 GCA_041746295.1 Myxococcaceae bacterium | reverse complement strand
CGCTCTGGCAGGCCTGGGGCGCACTGTTCGTGGTGCGCTGGTCGTTGGTTCCCCACAGCCCGGTGCTCGACAGCTTCGACGTGTTCCTCAAGTTCCATGCCGCGAGCGCGAAGCGGTTTGGCATGGGAGCGCTCTACCGGGCGATTGCCTCTCATTGGAGCGACCGGGCTGCCAACTCCGCGGTAGTGGTCTCCGCCGCAGCCCTGGCGATCTGCTCGGGAGCGCTGCTACTGGCTCACGCTTTGTCGGGATCGTTGGGGAACTTGTCCGAAGTGTCGGGCACGCCGTCGCCGTCCGAGTCCTCCGGCTCCGTGCTGCCGCCGTAGAGACGTCAACCCACCTCGAACAGCGCCGCCGCACCCATGCCCCCGCCGATGCACATGGTCACCACGCCGTACCGTCCCTTGCGCCGCTTGAGCTCCCGCAGCAGTGCGCCCACCAGTCGGGTACCGGAGACCCCCAGGGGGTGGCCCAGCGCGATCGCCCCTCCGTTGGGGTTCACCTTGGACATATCCAGCCCGAGCTCGCGAATGCAGTAGAGCGCCTGCGAGGCGAACGCCTCGTTGAGCTCGAACAGGTCGATGTCCTTCACCGATAGGCCGCGCTTCTTGAGCAGCTTCTTCACCGCCGGGACCGGGCCGGTGCCCATGATCTCCGGCGGCACCCCCGCCACCTGGAAGTCCAGGAAGTAGCCGAGAGGTGTCACGCCCAACGCCTTCGCGCGAGCCTCGCTCATCATTACTGCGGCGGCTGCGCCGTCGGTAAGTGGCGAGGCGTTGCCCGCGGTGACGGTGCCCTTGGCGTTGAAAGCCGGCTTGAGCTTGGACAAGCCCTCCAGCGTCGTCTCCGGCCGGAGAATCGTGTCGTCCTTGAGGGAAACGTTGTGCGCGTTGCCGGCCTCGTCGAACACCTTGGCGGAGACCGGCACGATCTCCTCGCCCAAGCGACCCTCCTTGCGAGCGACGGCGGCGCGGCGCTGGCTCTCCGCCGCGAAGGCATCCTGATCGGCGCGGGAAACGCCAAAGCGGGCCGCCACGTTCTCCGCGGTGACACCCATCGAGACGTAGACCTCCGGCATCTTCTCCATCAGTTCCGGGTTGGCGGAGGTCTTGTTGCCGCCCATCGGGACCATGGTCATCGACTCGGTCCCCCCCGCGATCGCCACCTCGTACTGGCCGGAGAAGATCGCCTGTGCCGCCAGCGCAATCGACTGGGTGCCCGACGCGCAGAAGCGGTTGATGGTCATCCCGGGAACGTCGTGCGGGAGGCCGGCCAGCATCGAGGCGAGCCGAGCGACGTTCATTCCCTGCTCGGCTTCCGGCATTGCACAGCCAAGAATCACGTCGGAGATGTCATCGGCGGTGACGCCGGGAACCCGCTCCAGTGCACCCCGAATCGCCCAGGAGGCGAGGGTGTCGGGGCGGGTGTCCTTCAGCTCGCCCTTGTGGGCTCGGGTGAAAGGAGTGCGGACAGTCGTTGCGATGGCGACGCGTTGGGACATGGTTGAGAAATCCTCTCCCCTAGTTTCTAAGCGGCTTCCCGGTTTCCAGCATGGCCATCAGCCGGTCTTGGCTCTTGGGCTCGCCGCAAAGGCTGACGAACGCCTCCAACTCCAGCTCCAGCAAGTGGTTTTCAGTCACCAGGACGCCCGCGGAGGTGTCTCCTCCCGTCAGCACTCCCGCCAGCTTCTGGCCGATCCTTCGGTCGTGCTCGGTGATCTGCCCGTTGAGCTGCATGTCGTAGAGCATCATGTCCACCGTGGCGGCGCCGTTGCGGCCGGCCAGCTGGAACAGGGTGGGGCGAGGTGGGCGAAAGCCCGAACCGGCCAACCCCAGGGCCAGCGCCTTGGCGTCGGAGAGGAGGAAGTCCCGGTTCAAAGTGACGCCGTCGGAAGGGTTCAGAAAGCCCAGCTCGCGCGCCTCCTCAGCCGACGTCGAGACCTTGGCAGTGCCGATGGTGAGGAAGATCTTCTTGAGGAAGGGAAGCGGATCAAAGCCAGGATCCTGGGCGAAGCGACCGTAAAGGTTCCGCAAGACTTGAAGGTTACCCCCGCCGCCGGGGATCAACCCCACCCCCACCTCCACCAGCCCCATGTAGAGATCTGACGACTCCTGGATCGCGTTGGCGCCCATCGCCGACTCGGCGCCGCCGCCCAACACCAGGTTGAAAGGGGTGCTGACTACCGGAATCGGGCTGTAGCGCATCCGTTGATTGGCTGCCTGGAAGCTGCCCGCCAGCTTGCGGATGAACTCGAAGTCGCCGCTCTTCGCCGCCATCAGCAGGGCCATGATGTTGGCGCCGGCCGAGTAGTTCTGGCCATCATTGCCGATTACCAGCGCCTTGAAGTCGGCTTCCGCGAGATCCAGAGCCCGGTTCATCATCGCCACGGTGCCGTCGTCGATCGAGTTCATCTTGGAATGGAACTCGAGGAGCAGGGCGCCGTCGCGCAGGTCCCAGACGGTGGCGCTGTCGTTGCCATCGACGCGCTGGTTACCCCGGCGCAGATACTCCACTCGCTGTACGCGAGAGCTCTGTGGCACCTGCTTGGCTGACCGGGAGGACAGGTCGAAGTAGGTGTCGCACGCCCCATCCACGCCATAGAAGGAGACGCGGCCCCCGGCAACCATCTGTGAGATCCAGGTCGCGGCCGCGATGCCGCGGGCCTTCATCGCCTCGAGCCCTTTGGCGACACCGAAGGCGTCCCAGATCTCGAATGGCCCCAGCTCCCAGCCGAAGCCCCACCGCATGCCGCGATCGATGTTCACCATGTCGTCGGCGATCTCCGGAATTCTCCGTGACGCGTAGGCCAGGGTATCCAACGTGATGCGCGCAGCGAATCGAGCCGCCGCATCGGAGCCGTTCAGCATCGCGGCCACGCGGTCGGAAATCTTCTCGATCGCCTTGGCTGCCCCCAACGAATCGAACCGGACCTTGCTTTGCGGGCGGTACTCGAAGCTCTCCAGATCGAGGACCCCGATCTCCTTACCCACCTTCTTATAGAAGCCGGCGCCGCTCTTCTCTCCCAGTAGGCCGCGCTTCACCATCTCGGTGAGAAAGCCGGGGACCTTGAAGGTGTCGCGCCCCTCGTCATTGGGGAGGGTGTCGTAGCAGTTGGTGGCCACGTGGATCAGGGTGTCCAGCCCCACGATGTCGGCGGTCCGGAAGATGGCCGACTTGGGGCGGCCCATCGCCGGGCCGAAGATCTTGTCCACCGCTTCGATTGAGAGGCCGGCCTCCTTCATCGAATGCAGGATCCGCATCATCTCATAGACGCCGATCCGATTGGCGATGAAGTTG
Source organism: Myxococcaceae bacterium (assembly GCA_041746295.1). Taxonomy (GTDB): domain Bacteria; phylum Myxococcota; class Myxococcia; order Myxococcales; family Myxococcaceae; genus JBGTHI01. Next base: position 4,718 of record JBGTHI010000248.1, on the reverse strand, counting down.
GTGGAGTCCTTAGCGTAGACGATCCCCTTGCCCAGGACCTCTTCGCTGAATGCGTGGATCGCCTGCACCACCTCCGGCGCGGTCTCGGGCCCCGGCACCAGCTCCAGCAGCTTCATGTAGCGGACCGGGTTGAAGAAGTGGGTCACCAGGAACTGCCTGCGGAAAGCCGAGTTCCGTCCTTCGAGCATGCCTTTGGCCGAGAGGCCCGAGGTGTTAGACGAGACGATCGCTCCGGGCCGGAGGATCTTTTCCAGCTTGGCAAAGGTTGCCTGCTTGATCGCCAGATCCTCCTTCACCACTTCGATGACCCAGTCGCACTCGGCGAGCTTGGAGAAGTGGTCCTCGAAGTTGCCGGTCTCGATCAGCTGCAGCACGGACGGATGCACCAGCGGTGCAGGCTTGGCCTTGAGTAACTGCGCTTTGGCGCTCAAGGCCAACTTGCTGCGGAAGGCAGGCGAGTCCCCCATGTCGGTAGGCCCCGACTTCGGCGAAATGATGTCCAGAAGAAGAGAAGGAATGCCAGCATTGGCCAGGTGCGCAGCGATGCCGCTGCCCATCACGCCTGCGCCCAGGACTCCGACCTTCCGAATGCGTACGCTCATCCTAAGGAGCGTCACGCCGCTTCCGACCAGCGTCAACCTAATGTTGCCGCGAGAGCCCTTCAGAAGAAGATCGCCACTCCGAGCTGAGCTCCGAGAGTGAGAATGAGCGGGTCGGTCGGGACCGCGAGAAGCTGGATGCGGGGGCTGATCAGCCCCCCACCTCCGATCGGCACCTTCACCCCAAGCTCTGCTCCGATGACGCCGCGCACGATGTCTTCCGGAAGTCGAACCACTCCGCCGACCATGCCGAGAAAGGGATAGGCTGCGCCGTTGACGTCGAAGTTGTAGCTGAGGCCCGTCAGCGCAGCCAATGTTACGACGGTCTGGCCCCCACCAGAGACAATTCCCACGCTCGTTTCCAGACTAAGCTCGAGACCGTCTGCGACGAACACGCCGATAGAGGGTGCGAGAGCTACCGTCAGGAGAGAGTCGCCATCCACCGTTATTAGGGTCAATCCGACTGTGCCCGCGTACTCAACCGTTCCCTGCCGCGCGAAGCGCTCCGATCTTGGGGCGATGCGGCTGTCGCACGCGCAGGATCACGAGACCGGAATAACCTGTCCAGTTTCCTGTGGCAGAGTCGTTTACGCTGATCATGATGCAGCCGGCAGGGCTCCCTCAAGGCGTAATGAGCGCTTGAGCTTACAACCTGCCCGCGTCGGCCGCGTTCAGGGTAGCCCCTCGGCTTCGAACGCCAAACGCCCTCACCAGCGCCTCCACCTGAGGCCGCTTCATCCCGGTGAGCAGCTCCACTGCCTTGATCGCCCGTTCTGCCAGTTCGCTGTCCCCCATCGCCCCGTGCGCATGCGCCAGCGCGACGTGGATCTCTTCATCGAAGGGGTCCGACGCCAGCGCCTCCAGATAGGCGTCGCGCGCGCGGCTGTTGTCCCCGCGGGCGATGTAGATGCGGCCCAGGTGGACCTGAGTCGCTGCGGCGCCAGGGTGGATCTTAAGCGATCCGCGCAAGACCGCCTCCGCCTCGTCAAACCGCCCGAGCTCGGTGAGGGCCAGCGCGTACTTGTTGGAGATGGACTCGTACCTGTCTCCCACCTGTCGATGCGCCTTGCCGTACTCCTCCGCCGCTGCAGCCATCCGGTTGCGCTCCCGGAACAGCTCGCCCAGGTGGGCCATCTTCCGCGCCTCGCGCTCCTTGACCTCGTCGAAGCCCTGGAAGTCGATCTCTCGACCCTTGCGCTCGTCCTCCGGAACGGCCGCCTTCTTGGCGTTCTCCTTGAGGACGATCTTCTCGCCGGTCCTCGGGATCAGCTCGCGCGGCAGCGGCTGCTTCTTGATGTGCCCAAGCCAGGCTTTCTCGAACTGGCTAAAGGTCATTCCGGTGGCCGCCTCCACCGCCTTGCGGTCGGTCTTGCCGGCCCGGAGTGATTCGATCGCTGTCTGGAGCCCCGCAGTTCCGCGCTCGCGGTAGATGAAGTCGACCGCGAAGAAGACCTCGGCGAAAGCGGTGGCCGCGTCCTCGGCCGTTGGAAGCATCGCGATCGAGGGATGCATCTTCTCGAATGGGACCAGCCGGTCCTGCTGCACCCGACGTCCCAGCAGTGCCAGTGTTGCGGGTGCGATCGACAACCCGGCCTCCCCTCGCCAGCGCGACTCCAGATACTTCGCCAATCCCTCGTGAAGCCAAATTGGCACCGTGTTGCGGCTCTTCTCCGAGACCACCAGGTGCACGTATTCGTGCGCCAGCGTGTCTAGCCAGTCGTAGCCGCGAACCACCGCCTTGGGACTGGTCACCATCAGCTTGTTGAACTTGCAGATGGCGATCGTCCCCGTGGTCTCGATCTGCCGGAGCGTTAGGGTGGAGACCCTGGAGAGCTCTCGCGCATCGTTCACCACCTCCACGCGGGTCTTTCCGGGCGGGGCGTATCCCAGATCTTTGAGCAGGGCGGAGCGTGCTGCCTCCAGGGTCTCCAGCGCGTAGGGCGCCAGCAGCTCGTCCTTACCGGGAGGAAACGAGAAGATGAAGTGCTCGCTCTCCACCCGCCGATGATCCTGGTTGATCCGGGCGGTCTCCTTGGCCAGACGCAGATAGGAACCTGGCCGGTCTTCCATTCCCGCCGACTGGAGTAGCTCTACCGCCCCTTCGTAGCGTCCCTCTTCGAACGCGATCCGGCCGTGGAGGTACCGCAAGGGCTGGGAGTCCTCCGGGAGCTCCCGCTCCAGACCCTTCAGGATCTCCGTCGCCCCCCGCAGGTCCCAGTCTTCGAGCCGCTGCTCCACCTGTTGCAGCGATGCCCGCGCTTGCGCCTGCGCGACGCCCGAACCGAGCAAGAGCAGCAGAAAACCAAGCCTCACTTCACCAGCTCCTCGTAGTAGCGCTTCACTTGATCGCGGTACCGCTCCGGCGCCCCTTGCTTCATCGCATCCAGAAGATCCTGCCTGAACTCCTTAGGCGTCTGATGCTGATCGGTATCCGGGATCTCCACCTTCTCCTTGGAGCTATTCTGGCCCCAGCCGCTTCTTCCTCCGGCGAACATCGGCAACGGCAGCCCTCCGCCGGATTGGGACTGGCTGCCGCTTTCCTGAAGCTGCTTCTGAAACTGTTGGAGCTGCTCGAGCGCGGCCTTCTGCTCGCCGTAACCGCGGCTGGGGTCCTGGCCCTCCAGCCGCTCGGAGGCGGCACCCATTCGCTCGGCTATCTGTTCCAGTTGAGCGCCGGCTTCCTCCCCGAAGATGGGCGCCATCTGATCCAGCTCCTCCAGCCCCTGCTGAAGGGACTGTGCCCGCTTGCCCAACTTCCGCTGTTCTGAGGAGAGCTTCCTGAGCTGCGCTCGGTCGGCCTCGCTGAGCATCTGGCCGGCCGGGGGGAAGAGACTTCGCAGCCTCTCGCTGAGCTCCCGCGTCCTTCGGCTGGCGTTCTCCAGCCGTTCGGCGAGCCTCTCAGACTTGGCTCGTATCGACGGCGGGTTCTGGAACTCGTCATCCAAACGCTTCTGCTGCTCCCCCTGAAGGGCCAACTCCCGTGCGGCGTGTGCCGCTCGGTCCGCCGCTTCGGCGCCCAGGTCGAAGTCGTCCACCTTCAGAGCGTTCTTCACGCTCTCCAGCTCCGACTGCACCTCTTCAAGTGGAACCTCGGCGTGTGCGCTGAGGGGTTCCGGCGCGATCTGGCGGAACTCCTTTTGGAGCGACTCCACTTCTTGTTGAAGGGACTCCTTCATTATCTTTCCGCGCGCGGCGAGACGACGTTGGGCTTCCTGCTTGTACCGGTTTCGAATCTCCCGGGTCTCGGCCGCAACCTTCTCCTGCCGCTCGGCGGTCGCCTTCAAGTTGTCGCTGAAGGCCTGGAACCTCTTCGTCAGCTCGGGATATTGGCCGCCTCCTCCCGAACTGGCTGCGCTGGCGGAGCGATCCAGCCGCTCCGTCAGCTTGTCCATCTGCATCGCCATTGCCTGCAGCTTGGCCAATGCCTCCTCGGCCTTCCCTTCCCGAACCAGCCGTTCGATGTTGTCGAGGGAGGAGCCGAGGTCCTGATCCTTCATCAGCGCTTCCACCGCCTCGGCATTGTAGTGCTCGTCCTTGATCCCGCGCGCCAGCTCCGCCATCCGCTGCATCAGTGCGCTTACTCGAGCCTTGAGCGCCTCGACCTGGCGAAGCACCGCCTCCTGCCCCTCGGAGGTCGGCGTTTTCCGATACTCCTCGAGAAGCCGAGCCAGCGCCCGTCGCTCGCGGGCGATCTCCTGAGCGGCTTCTTTCAAGGCCGCGAGCCGCTGCCGATCTAGCAGCGACTCGAGGTAGAGGGCAGAGCGCTCCTCCTCGGCGATCTCTTCATCCAAGACTCGCGAAAGCCGTAGGCCCATCGCCTTGTCTCCCTGATTTGCACCGGCTCCCGCACCGCGAGCGCCCCGCAGGCTGCGCAGGAACAGCCGCCGCAGCTCAGAAGTGGTTCGCATGCGGGCATTCAGCCGCCCGGAGATATTGGATAGGCCTCCCCAGAGCTCGCCGGGCGCATCCTTCTCCCGGGAGAGCTCCCGCGCGGCTGCGGCCAGCTCGCGTACCAACCCCTGCCCCGACCGATCCGCTGCTTCTCCCGATGCGACCTGTGCTTCGCTGGCCTGCAGCGATCGGTCCTGGCCCTCGAGCCTGTCGGCGAGCTGGCGCAAC
>JBGTHI010000247.1:0-5297 GCA_041746295.1 Myxococcaceae bacterium | reverse complement strand
TCAAGGACGGGATCGCCCACGTCCAGGCGGGGGGCGGCACCGTCGCCGACGCCGTTCCCGAGTACGAGTACCGCGAGTCGCTGCAGAAGGCGAAGGCGATCTTCAGCGCGATCGAGGTCGCGGTCGAGCACCCGGAGTGGGACTGATTTGAACGTCCTCGTCATCGACAACTACGACTCCTTCACCTACAACCTGGTCCAGTACCTGGGGGAGCTCGGCGCCGAGGTCGAGGTGTTCCGCAACGACGCCATCGATGTCGGCGGCATCCGCGGGCGCCGGCCCGACGGGCTGATGCTTTCCCCCGGCCCCTGCACTCCCAACGAGGCTGGAGTCACGCTCGCGGCCGTCGAGGAGCTCGCTGGAGAGCTGCCGATCCTCGGCGTCTGCCTGGGCCACCAGGCGGTAGGTCAGGCCTTCGGCGGCAGGGTGGTGCGCAACGAGCGGATCGTCCACGGCCGCGCCTCGCCGGTGCACCATCAGGGTGCCGGGGTGTTCGATGGGCTGCCCACCCCTTTCCGTGCGGCGAGGTATCACTCTCTCGTGGTGGAGCGGGACTCCCTTCCCGCCGAGCTGGAGGTCACCGGTTGGACCGAGGAGGGGGAGATCATGGGGCTGCGCCACCGCTCCCTGGACGTGGAGGGGGTGCAGTTTCATCCCGAGTCGATCCTCACCGACCAGGGAAAGCCGCTCCTGGCCAACTTCATCCGACGCTGCGAGGGTGCCCGTGCGGCTGGCCCTTCGGCTGCGAAGATCAGGGGGTAGCCCATGCGCCCGTTGCTCGAGAAGCTGACCCGCGGGGTGTCCCTCACCCGGGAGGAGGTTCGGGGGGCGATCGCCGCGCTGAGCTCCGGCGAGGCCACCCCAGCGCAGATCGCGGCGTTCCTGACCGGTCTCAAGATGAAGGGCGAGACGCCGGTGGAGATCGCCGCAGCCGCCGAGGCGCTGCGGGAGAGAGTGATCCCGGTCAGGGTGTCCAGGTCCTCCTTTATTGATACCTGCGGAACCGGAGGAGATGGGCTGAGCACCTTCAACATCTCCACTGCGTCCGCGCTGGTCGTGGCGGCCGCGGGCGTAACCGTGGCGAAGCATGGCAATCGGGCCGCCTCGTCCCGCTGTGGCTCGGCCGACGTGTTGGCGGAGCTGGGGGTCAACATCGATGCCCCGCGAGAGACGGTGGAGCGCTGCATCGAAGAGGTAGGTGTGGGCTTTCTCTTCGTTCCCCACTACCACCCGGCCTTCAAGTCGGCGCAGCCCGTCCGTCGAGAGCTGGGCTTCCGGACGCTCTTCAACTTTCTGGGCCCCCTGCTCAATCCGGCGGGGGCGCGCCGCCAGGTGATGGGTGTCAGCACCCCGGACTGGGTGAGGAAGCTGGGCGAGGTGCAGGCGCTCCTCGGGGCTGAGCACGCCTGGGTGGTGCATGGCGGGGGTCTCGACGAGTTGAGCGTGGTGGGGCCGACCCGGGTCTGCGAGGTCAGGGGTGGGGCGCTGCGCGAGTTTGAGATCTCGCCGGAAGAGGTCGGCCTTCGGAGATGGCCGCTGGAGGCCTTGAGGGGTGGAGAGGTAACGGAGAATGCTCGCATCCTCCGTGAGGTGCTGCAGGGGAAGGCAGGTGGTCCTCGCGACGTGGTTCTGCTGAATGCGGGGGCGGGCCTCCTGGTGGGGGCCCGGGTGGAGAGCTTGGCGGAGGGGGTCGCGCTCGCCGCGCAGGCCATTGATGAGGGGTCCGCTCTGCGGACCCTGGAGCGGTTGGTGGAGGTGTCGCGGTGAATTTTCTGGAAACCATACTGGAACGGAAACGGGTGGAGGTGGCGGAGCGCCGAGCGCAGTTGTCCGACGCGCGGATCGAGGCTCGGATCGAAGCTCGGTTGGCGCAGCAGCTTCCCTCTCGGAGCCCCCAGCAGCCCGGGAAGCTATGGAGCGCGCTCTCCGCGCCGGGAGGTAGTACCCAAGTAGTAGCCGAGGTGAAGCGCGCTTCCCCGTCCGCGGGCGCGATCAAGGGCGGGCTCAGCGCGCCCGAGACCGCGAAGATCTACGCCCAGGCCGGCGCCGCCGCGATCTCGGTTTTGACCGATGGCCCGGGCTTCGGAGGCTCCCCGGAGGATCTCCAGTCGGCACGCGCGGCGGTCGTAACGCCCATCTTGCGAAAGGACTTCGTGGTCGACCGGTACCAGCTCTTGGAGGCGAGGCTGTGGGGCGCCGACGCCGCGTTGCTCATTGTCGCGGCTCTGGAGCGATTCAAGCTAGAGGCGCTGTTGAAGGACTGCTCGGCCCTCGGCCTCGATGCCATGGTGGAGGTTCACGACCGCGCCGAGCTGGACACCGCCTTGGAGGCGGGCAGCCGGGTGATCGGGGTGAACAACCGAGATCTGAAAACCTTTGTGGTCGACCTCGCCACCTCCGAAGCGCTCGTCCCTCGCATCCCCCCAGAGGTGAGGGCGGTCGCGGAGAGCGGCATTAAGGGCGTGGAGGAGGTGCGTCGCCTGCGGGGCTGCGGCGCGGTGAACTATCTGGTGGGCGAGGCCTTGGTCCGGGCCCCTGACGCCGGTGAGCTGCTGCGCGCGCTCAAGCAGGTTGCGTGAGCCTGCCTGTCCGCGTCAAGGTCTGCGGGATCACCCGGCTCGAGGATGCGCTCGACGCGGTGGCGTTCGGTGCCGACGCCCTGGGGTTCAACTTCTGGCCTCGCTCCAAGCGGTACTGCTCCCCCCGAGCCGCGCGGTCGATCGTCTCCAAGCTTCCGCCGTTGGTCTCGGCGGTGGGTGTGTTCGTCAATCAGAAGCGGGAAGGGATTGCCAAGACCGCCGACTATGTCGGACTGGCCGCGGTCCAGCTGCATGGGAAGGAGACTCCGGAGTTCTGCGCTTCGTTCGACCTGCCGGTGATCAAGGCGCTGCCGGTGGCCGATACGGCGTCGCTGCGCCAGGTACAGGCCTACCGCGTCGCCGCCTACCTTCTCGACACGCCGAGCCGGGGGTACGGCGGCAGTGGCCGAACCTTCGACTGGTCGATCCTGAAATGGTTGGACCGGCGCAAGCTGTTTATCCTCGCCGGTGGGCTCACCCCCTCCAACGTCTCCAAGGCGGTGGAAGCGGTAAGGCCCTACGGCGTGGATGTGGCGAGCGGTGTGGAGTCCGCGCCGGGGATTAAGGACAAGAAAAAGATGGCCCGGTTCATTGCCGCGGCCAAAGGAGCCAAAACCCGATGAGCCCGAAGTCCGCTGCACAAACCCCTCCCGCCCTTGGCCACTTCGGCCCCTACGGCGGACGCTTCGTTCCCGAGACATTGATCCCTGCGCTCGACGAGCTGGAGGCGGCCTGGACCGCTGCCCGCGGAGACCCAGCTTTCGCCGGAGAGTTGGAGGCATTGCTCACCCGCTTCGCCGGCAGAGAGACGCCGCTGGGCGAGGCGAAGCGGATGAGCGAGGACTGCGGGGGCGCCCGGATCCTGCTCAAGCGGGAGGACCTCTGTCACACCGGAGCTCACAAGATCAACAACACCCTAGGACAGGTGCTCCTCACCCGGCGGATGAAGAAGCGTCGGGTGATCGCCGAGACGGGCGCCGGCCAGCACGGCGTGGCGACCGCCACCGCCTGTGCCCTCTTCGGCATCCCGTGCGAAGTCTACAAGGGAGCGCTCGATGTCGAGCGGCAGGCGCTCAACGTCTATCGGATGCGGCTGCTCGGGGCCAAGGTGATACCGGTGGAGTCCGGTTCCCGCACCCTGAAGGACGCGATGAACGAGGCGATCCGGGATTGGGTCACCCGGGTCGAGGAGACCCACTACATCATCGGCAGCGTGGCGGGTCCCCATCCGTATCCGGCGATGGTCCGAGAGTTCCAGTCGGTGATCGGGAAGGAGACTCGCGTCCAATGTCTGGCGCAGGTCGGTCGTCTGCCCGACGCTGTGGTGGCCTGCGTGGGAGGCGGCTCGAATGCGATGGGGATCTTCGCCCCCTTCGTGAACGATCCCAGCGTGAAGCTGGTGGCGGTGGAGGCGGCGGGGCACGGACTTCGGAGTGGACGGCATGGCGCAGCCTTGGCCCTGGGCAGGCCGGGGGTCCTGCACGGCTCGCGCAGCTACGTGCTCCAGACCGAGGACGGGCAGATCGCCGAGGCGCACTCGATCAGCGCGGGGCTGGACTACCCGGGCGTGGGCCCGGAGCTGTCGTTCCTGAAGGACAGCGGTCGTCTCACCCTGGCCCAGGCCACCGACGCAGAAGCGCTGGATGCCCTGCAATACCTCGCCCGAACCGAGGGGATCATCCCCGCGCTGGAGACCTCCCACGCGGTGGCCGAAGCGCGGCGACTGGCCCGAAGTTTGGGCAAAGATGCGTTGATTGTGGTCAACGTTTCCGGCCGTGGCGACAAGGATGTGGAGACCGTTCGGATGGCCTTGGCCACCGGAGCCGGGTTGGGGGACAGACTATGAACGGACCGGAGCGGATCGCGAGGGCTTTCGCGAAGTGCAAAGCGCAGGGCTCGGCTGCGCTGATCACCTATCTGATGGCCGGCGACCCAGATTTGGAGGTCTCCCTGGCAATGGCCATGGCCTGCGTAGCAGGGGGAGCCGACGTGCTAGAGCTGGGCGTTCCTTTCTCCGATCCGATCGCCGACGGCCCCACCATCCAGCGTGCGGCGGAACGGGCTCTGAAGAGCGGCACCAACTTCCGGCGCTGCCTGCGGCTCGCCTCCGAGATCCGTGAGCGGACCGAGGTGCCGATCGCCTTCATGGGGTACCTCAATCCGATGTTGGCCTATGGCCCCACGATGCTCTCGGACTGCCGCCGCTCGGGCGTGGACGGGCTGATCATCCCGGACCTGCCCCCGGAAGAGGGCATCGAGCTGGCAAAGGAGGCAAGGGAACACGGGGTCGGAATGGTCTCGCTGCTTGCCCCCACCTCCACGGAGGCTCGGATCGAGGCGGCCTGCCGGGCGGCCACCGCCTTCGTCTACTTCGTCTCGGTCACAGGGGTAACTGGAGCCCGCGCAGACCTGCCGGCCGAGGTCGGCGCCTCGGTGCGCCGCATTCGCGAGAGCAGTCCGGTGCCGGTGGTGGTGGGCTTCGGCATCTCCGGCCCCGATCAGGCCCGCTCGCTTCGGACCGACGCCGACGGCGTAGTGGTCGGCAGCGCAATTGTTTCCCGCATCGCGGAACCCGGTCCGGTGCCGGAGCGCGCGGAGCGGGTGCGTCAGTTTGTCGCGTCGCTCAAAGCCGCGCTGAAGGCCTGACGGTGGCCCACAGGAGCGACAGCCAGCCGGCAAGCCAGGCCAGGCCCCCGAAGGGGGTCACGATCCCCCACC
>JBGTHI010000246.1:0-1742 GCA_041746295.1 Myxococcaceae bacterium | reverse complement strand
GGTCAGGATTTCGGCGGTGGTCTGCTCCACCTCGGCGGAGGCCATCTGGCTGGCGACCGCGCGCTTCCAGATCAGCTCGTACAGCCGCGCCTGGTCCCGCTCGACGTAGCGCGCGACCTCGTCAGGCTTGCGGTGCACCTCGGTGGGACGGATCGCCTCGTGCGCCTCCTGCGCGTTCTTGGCCTTGGCCTTGTATTCGCGGATGAAGGGCGGCAGGTAGCGCTTGGAAAAGTCGCGCTCGACCAGCTGGCGGATGGCCGCCACCGCCTCCGGGATGATGGTGACGCCGTCGGTTCGCATGTAGGTGATGAGGCCGGTCACCTCGCCGTCGAGCTCGACCCCCTCATACAACCGCTGGGCCACCTGCATGGTCTGCTTGGCCGAGAAGCCGAGCTTGCGCGAGGCCTCCTGCTGCAGGGTCGAGGTGGTGAAGGGCGCGTACGGGTTGCGCCGCACGGCCTTCTTCTCGACCGAGGCGACCGCATAGGCGCCGCCCTCGATGGCGGCCTTGATGGCGTGGGCGGTGGCGGCATCCTTGATGTCGAGCTTGTCGAGCTTCTTGCCGGCGATGGCCGTCAGGCGCGCCGTGAACGCCTCGTTCTTGGCCGTCGCCAGCTGGGCCTCGATGGACCAGTATTCGTCGGTCTTGAAGGCCTCGATCTCGGCCTCCCGGTCGCACACCAGGCGCAGGGCGACCGACTGCACGCGGCCGGCCGAGCGGGCCCCGGGCAGCTTCCGCCACAGCACGGGAGACAGGGTGAACCCCACCAGGTAGTCGAGCGCGCGGCGGGCCAGATAGGCGTCCACCAGCGGCGCATCGATCTGCCGCGGCGCCTTGAACGCATCCAGAACGGACTGCTTGGTCACTGCATTGAACGTGACCCGCTCGACCGGCAGGCCCTTCTTCATCGCCTTGCGGTCTTCCAGGATGCGCAGGATGTGCCAGGAGATGGCCTCGCCCTCGCGATCGGGGTCGGTCGCCAGGATCAGCTTGTCCGCCTTTTTGACCGCGTCGGCGATCTCCTTCATCACCTTGGCGGAGCGCCCATCCACGTCCCAGTGCATGGCAAAATCATTGTCTGGCTCGACGGAGCCATCCTTGGAGGGCAGGTCGCGGACATGCCCATAGGACGCCAACACCTTGTAGTTGGAGCCCAGGTACTTGTTGATCGCCTTGGCCTTGGCGACCGATTCGACAATGACGACGTTCATGCTCGAAGGTCTTGCCTGCAGCTTAACCATTAGATGTGTGAGTGGCCGTGCACCCCAACACTCGGGTGGTGCCGTGCTCGGCGGCAGGAACATGGTGTAAGTGCCCGGGTATGTCAAACCAGCGGCCGGCGGTGCGATGGAGCGCGCATCCACCCGATAACTTACGGTTCGTTAGATTAGCGGGCGTAAGGTGAGCACCATTGCGTGCATATCTGTTGGGGATGACAGATGGATATCGAGGATGAGCCGGACGCCGTTGAAAAGGGCGGGAAGCAGGGAAAAAGCATTCGACGCAAGGGGTTGGGTGGTGGCGTGGGGACATGCTCCGAGATCGAGCAGCTCGACTACATCGCCGACATGGTTCAGGCGCTCAAGACCATCGCCGCCCAGGCCCACTGCCGCACGCTGACCAACCTGTTGGATCTCGCCCATCGCGAGGCCGTGCAGCGGCGGCGGGCCGGGGGGCGCGGCTGAGACCTATCCCTTGAGCGAGACGAGCTGGTGGCCGTGGCGCTCGATGCGTCCGGCCA
>JBGTHI010000245.1:0-6463 GCA_041746295.1 Myxococcaceae bacterium | reverse complement strand
CCTGCACTTGCGCGCGCTCGCCCTCGCGCAACAGGCCATTGTCGACAAAGACGCACTGCAGCCGGTCGCCGATGGCGCGGTGAATGAGCAACGCCGCGACCGAGCTGTCCACCCCGCCGGAGAGGCCACAGATGACCCGACCGTTGCCGACCTTCTCGCGGATCGCCGCCTCGGCCTCCTGCGCGAAGCCCTTCATCGACCAATTCCCCGACACCTTGCAATCGGTGAAGAGGAACGCGCGGAGCATCTTCTTGCCCTGGGCGGTATGGACCACCTCCGGATGGAACTGGATTCCGTAGATCGGCTTGTCCTTGTGGGCCGCCCCGGCAAAGGGGGTGGTGGAGTTGGCCGCAACCGCCTCGAACCCTTCCGGCAGACGGTCCACCCTGTCTCCGTGACTCATCCAGACGCGAAGCTTCTCGCCTGCCCGGAACGCCGCGAACGGGCCGCGCGGCTTGAGGACCTCGATATCAGCTGGACCGAACTCGCGGTGGGCGGTGCGGTCGATGCTGCCGCCGAGCAGCTTGGCCAGCAGCTGGAGCCCGTAGCAAATGCCCAGTACCGGCACGCCCAGCTCGAAGACCATCGGGTCGCAGCGGGGCGCCCCCTGGGTCTCCACCGAGGCGGGACCGCCGGAGAGGATTACCCCCTTTGGCCCGAAGGCGCGGATCGCCTCCTGCTTCATCGTGGGCGGATGGATCTCGCAGTAGACCCCCAGCTCGCGGACCCGGCGGGCGATCAGCTGGGTGTACTGACTGCCAAAATCGAGAATCAGGATCCGTTCTGCGTGGAGGTCCAAGCTGACTCCGCCTGCGCGTGAGAGGGTCTATTCGACCCGGTAGTTGGGTGCCTCTTCGGTGATGATCACGTCGTGGACGTGGCCCTCCTTGAGCCCCGCCGCGGTAATCCGGATGAAGCGGGCTTTCTCGTAGAGCTGATCCAGAGTCCTGCTCCCCACGTAGCCCATGCCGCTTCTGATTCCGCCGGTCATCTGGAAGACGTTCATCGCCAGTGAGCCCTTGTAGGGGACGCGGCCTTCGATGCCTTCCGGCACCAGCTTCTTCTCCTCGGTCTCGCTCTGGAAGTAGCGGTCTTTGGAGCCCTCTTTCATGGCCGAGATGGAGCCCATCCCGCGATACCCCTTGTAGGAGCGGCCCTGGTAGAGGATCACCTCGCCCGGCGCCTCTTCGGTGCCGGCAAAGAGCGAGCCGATCATCACCGTGCTCGCTCCCGCGGCCAGCGCCTTCACCACGTCGCCGGAGTACTTCACACCTCCGTCGGAGATGATCGGAACGTCGCGCTTTCGCGCTTCGCGCGCGCAGGCATCGACCGCGGTGATCTGCGGGACGCCGATGCCGGCAACCACCCGGGTGGTGCAGATGGAGCCCGGCCCGATACCGACCTTCACCGCATCGACGCCCGCTTCGATCAGCGCTCGGGTCCCTTCGGCCGTGGCTACGTTGCCGGCCACCAGCTCGAAACCGGAGAAGTTCTTCCGGGTGTCCCTGACCGCCTCGATGACGCCGCGAGAGTGGCCGTGCGCGGTGTCGACCACAATCACATCGCAGCCGGCCTTGATCAGCGCCTCGATCCGCTCCTCGCGATCGGCGGAGACACCCACCGCCGCGGCGCAGAGCAGCCGTCCCCTGGCATCCTTGGCCGTGTTGGGGTGCGATCGGGTCCGCTCGATGTCCTTGATGGTGACCAGCCCGCGCAGCTCGAACGCCTCGTTCACCACCAGAAGCTTCTCGATCCGGTTCTTGTGCAGCAGCTCCTGGGCATCGGGCTGGGAGATCCCCTCCTTGCCGGTGATCAGCTTCTGGGTCATCACTGCCTGGACCGGCTGTCCCAGGTTCTTCTGGAAGCGGACGTCCCGGCTGGTGACGATGCCGACCAGCTTTTTGCCCTGCGTCACCGGGATGCCGGAGACCCCGTGCTGCTTCATCAACGCCAGCGCCTTCTCCAGCGGCGCGTCCGGCTCCACGGTCACCGGGTCGGTCACCAGCATGCTCTCGTGCTTCTTGACCTTCCTGACCTCGATCGCCTGGGCCTGAGGGGACATGTTCTTGTGGATGACGCCGATTCCCCCTTCTAGCGCCATCACGATCGCGGTCCTCGCCTCGGTGACGGTGTCCATCGCCGAGGAGACCAGCGGGATGCGCAGAGAGAGGTTGCGGGTGAGCCGGGTGGCGAGCTCGACCTCACGGGGGAGAACGCTGCTCTCCGCCGGAACCAGCAGAACGTCGTCGAAGGTCAACGCCAGCGGAATGGCAGGATCTAACATGGCGGGCTCTTAGCTTAGGTAACTCCGCTGAATCAATACCGAAAGCAACGCCTGATCGGCGACCGCAACAGAGCGGCTGTCTAGGAAACGCGCACTGCCGCTCGACGTTCGGCCTTGCCCGCCGCGCCTCGCTCCTCGACCACGCTCAGCTGAGCGAGCTCGAGCACCTTCTTCTCCTCCAGGTGCTTCCGCAGCGCCACCGTCTTGCGCCACCTGTAGATCGTGTAGCCCAGCGCACCCGCCGCCAGGGAGCCGATGATCGCCATCTGCCCCTCTTTCACCCGGTGGACCAGCGTCTCCAGCTCTGAGCCGAATCGGAATCCCAGGTAGACGAAAAGCGGCGCCGAGGCCAAGGCGGCCACCCCGTCCCAGAACAGGAACCGCCAGAACGGCATCCGCGCGCTTCCGGCGGTGAAATAGGTCACCGCCCGAACGCCCGGGAGGAAACGGGCGATCATTACGATCTTCTGCCCGTGCTCGCCGAACAGCTCTCCCACTCGGACGCGCTTCTCTGGCGTCACCACGCGTGACCAGAAGCCCTGCGACCGCCCCACCCGCGCGCCGACGCGCCGGCCGGCCAGGTAGATCAGCGAATCTCCCAGCAGGATTCCGGCGAAGCCCACCGCCATCATCCAGCTGAGATCCACCGCGCCGCGGTGGGCGAGGAAGCCACCCAGGATCAGCGAGATGTCTTCCGGCAGCGGGACGCCCAGTCCGCACGCCACCAGTACGGTGAAGACCGAGAGATAGGCCCACCAGCCGGACGCGCCGCTAAGTAACTCTTGAAGAAAGTGCTGCATGGGAGGTGACTCGAAAGCTTCCTTCGGTTCATGGACCCTCGCAAGTAGCGCGGGCCGACTTTCGCCTACAGAGACACACGTCTGGATCCATGGCACCGCGCTTAGCACGACCCTTAGCGGTAGTCGCGGGCCAGAGAGACGTATCGTACGGCCGCTAGGAGCAGCTCCGCTCGCTCCTCGGCCGTCAGTGCCCGCTTCAGCCGGCCCGGGCTGCCCACGACCAACGAACCGGCCGGCACCCGAGTGCCCGGTGTGAGCAGCGTGCCCGCGCCGATCAGGCAGTCGTCCTCTACCACCACGCCATCCAGGAGAATGCTGCCCATTCCCACCAGCACGCGGCTGCCTACCGTGCAGCCGTGCAGCACCACGCGGTGGCCCACCGTGACATCGTCGCCCAGCGCGGCGGGGAAACGATGCGAAGTGACGTGCACCACCGAGAGATCCTGGATGTTGGTTCGCGCGCCGATCTGGATCCGGTTGACGTCCCCACGCAAGACTGAGCCGAACCAGACCGACGACTCTGCCCCCAGCGTCACATCGCCAATCACCTGTGCCGAGGCCTCCACAAAGGCGGTGGGGTCCAGCTGCGGCACACGGCCCTTGTAGTCACGAAGCATCGGTGAGCTCCTTGTTCCGAACCGCCAGATACCAAAGGTAGGCACCGGCGGCGGAGCCCAGGAAGTCGGAGACCAGATCCGAGACCTCGAAGGAGCGGTGAGGTGTGAACCGCTGGTGGAGCTCGTCCGATAGGCCGTAGACGGTACCCAGCGCTACGCCGGTCCAGAGCGCCCGCCGCCGATCGACTCCGTAGCCGCTCAAGGCCCGGCCCACCAGGAGGCCCAGACCCGCGTACTCGGCGAAATGAACCAGCTTGTCCAGGTGCCGGATGCGCACCGGCAATCGCAGAGGGCGCGAGGAAAGATGGAAGATCATCCCCGCGTAGACGAGGATCGGCAGGACGAAGACGACGAACGTGACGACGCGACCCACGCCCTGATGGGATCGGATCACGCGATCCGCGCTGCCGGGGAGCCGTCTGCCGTCTGTCGACCCGAGAGCGCGTTGGTGGTGCTGCGCTCCACCAGAACTCGCACCGACTCACCCGCCCGCGCCTCGCCGTCGAAATTGACCACGCGGTTTTCACCGGTGCGGCCAAATCGCTTGGCCGTATCGAAACGGGAGGCGCCCTCCACCAACACCTCGACCTCGGTGCCAACCAGTTGGGCCATGGTCTCGGTGGAAATCTTTCGTTGCAGCTTCTGTAGCCGCTCCAAGCGCCGAAGCTTCACCTCGTGCGGAATAGAACCCCACTCCGCCTCTTTCAGCCCGGCCGTAGTCCGCGGCCGGGGCGAAAAGACAAAGGAGTACTGGTGCTCGAAGCGCACCGCCTCGGTGAGCTGCATCGTCCCCTCGAAGTCCCCCTCGGTCTCGCCGGGGTATCCCACGATGATGTCGGTGGTGATCGCAATCCCCGGCCGCGCGGCGCGCAGCGCCTCTAGCCTCTCGAGGTATTGCGTCACGGTATAGTCGCGCCGCATTCGCTTCAGCACCGCGTTGGATCCGCTCTGCACGGGAAGGTGGAAATGCGAAGCCAGCTTCGGCTCACTGCGAAACGCCTCGATCAGCTCGGGTGACAGATCGTGCGGATGGCTGGTGGTGAAGCGAACCCGCTCGATCCCCGGCACCTGCGAGACGCACAGGAGCAACTCGGAGAAGCTTACCCCTCCGCGGTACGAGTTTACGTTCTGGCCGATCAACGTCACCTCGCGCAGCCCCACCCGTGCCAGCGCACCGACCTCGGTCAGCACCTCCGTGAAGGGGCGGCTCACTTCGCGCCCCCGCGTATGAGGGACCACGCAGAAGGCGCAGACGTTGTCGCAGCCCTTCATCACCGTGACGAACTCGGTGACCTTTCCGCGCGAGGTCTCGGGGTCGGCTCGCGGAAAGACGTACTCCTCGGAGTCCACCCAGGTGGTCTCCACTACCCGCCGCTCGGTTTCCAGCCGGAAGAGGATCGAAGGTAGCTTGCCAATGGCATCGGGTCCGAAGACAAAGTCGACATAGGGGACCTTGCGCAGCAGCTCTTCCTTCTCCTGCTGCGCCACGCAGCCGCCCACCCCGATCAACGCTCCGCGCGACAGCTTCACCGACCGATAGCGGCCCAGGGCAGAGAGCATCTTATCCTCGCCCTTCTCCCGGATGGAGCAGGTGTTGAGGATGATCAGGTCAGCTCCCTCGGCGGTGGGCGTAGGCGCGTAGTCCACGCTCGCCAGCGCCTCACCCATTCGCAGCGAGTCGTTGACGTTCATCTGACAGCCGAAGGTGTGGATGAAGTAGCGCTTCACGAGCGGGTTATCCGAGGAAGAGCCCGTGAAATCAAGGCCGCTCGGGCTTCGGTGGGCTTCGGACGGGAGGCGGAACCGGTCGGACCACGCTTCAACTAGGTTAGTCGGGACGAGAGCTCCTTGTGCAGCGCGAGCAACTCCGGGGCGAGTGCATTCAATGCCACCAGCCAACCCTCTCCGTAGCGCTCCTTGAGGAAATCCTGGGAGGCGAGCACGTCGGCCCTGACCCTGGCCTTGTCCGCCACCTCCGGTGCCAGCTCACCGGCTGTTGCCGCCCGCCGCAGCCGCTCAGCGGTGCTCAGTTTTCCACAGTAATCGTCGCAGAGCGCGCGCATCCGGGAGCCCTGCTCCGCATCCAAATTCGCCTTGGCCCGAGCGGCGAGGTCCGCCTGAGCGAACCTCCCCTCCCAGCCCAAAGGATGGGGAATCCTGGCCGAGCTCTTGAGCGCCTCCAGGAAAGCCCGCTGGTATTGAAGATAACCCTCCAGCGCCTGCCGGCTCACCTTCGGGCTCGCCATCCTCAGGGTCTTCACGTCTCCCGCGTCGCTGTCGCTGCTCATGGGCCCCCTCTAGGCTCTTTGTCAAAGGCCATCAAGACCTCCACATGGTGCGTCTGCGGGAACAGCTCGAAAGGCTCCACCGACTCGGGCCGAAAGCCGGCCTCCATCAGCCGGGAGGCGTCTCGAGCCAGAGAGGCAGGATTGCAGGAGACGTAGACCACCCTCTGGACGCCGAGCGCCTGGGCCCATTCGGCGCAGGAGGAAAAGCCGGCCCGCGGCGGATCGAGCAGAAGCCTGTCGAAACGGGCCGCCTCGGCCCGGAGCCCTTTGCAGACCGACTCCGCGTCTCCCAAGATGAACCGTGCCCGATCGCCGCCCGTACCCCGGACCCACTCCGCGCTGGCGCGTGCGAGATCGATCGTCACCCGCGACGACTCGACCGCCGTCACCCGCGCACCCGCCGCCACCGCAGAGAAGGTGAAGTTGCCGTTGCCGGAGAACAGCTCCAGCACCGAGCTGCCCGCCTCCAACTGC
>JBGTHI010000244.1:0-7163 GCA_041746295.1 Myxococcaceae bacterium | reverse complement strand
TGCCGGCGAACAAGCGGTCGCGTGCGACCGCCGCCAAGAGCAAGGTCAAAGCGGCGTCCAGGCGGAAGAAGCAGCCGCCGCGATAGCGAAGCGGCGGTGCCTTCCTGGCTCCGATTCGGCGTCGTGCGATAGTTCGCGCGTGGCCGGCCCAAGCGACAGCTTCGAAGGAGCTCCCCCGATAGAACAGAAGGAAGAGACCGCTACCAGCCAGGGTGAGCTGGGAGCGGAGGCGCTCGCGGAGGTCGAACAGCTCAAGGCCCAGCTTGAGTTTTCCCTGGCCAAGGGGCGCGAGATGATGGAGCGGGTCAAGGATTCTCACGAGCGGATGCTGCGCGCCGCGGCCGATCTCGAGAACTACAAGCGCCGCGCTCAGAAGGAGAAGGAAGAGGTCCAGAAGTTCGGGGTGGAGCGGCTGCTCAAGGACCTGCTCCCGGTGGTCGACAATCTCGATCGGGCGTTGGACCACGCGGCCGAATCCGGGGCCACCACCGAAGCGCCGCCGGCCGCTGAAGGCGACCGTGCTGGAGCCGGACTGCGTGCGGGTATCGCGATGACCCGCAAGCTCTTCGAGGATACGCTGGCGAAGCATGGCATTCGCAGCTTCGTTTCGGTGGGTCAGCCCTTCGATCCGCGTAGACACGAGGCGATTCAACAGAGTCCCAGCGACACCCTTCCTCCGCAGCACGTGTTGTCGGAGGTGGTGAAGGGCTACACCCTCCAAGACCGGCTGGTGCGTCCCGCCATGGTAGTGGTGTCGATTGCAAAGCCGGAAGGAGGAGGCCAGAGCGATGGGTAAGGTGATTGGCATCGACTTGGGCACCACAAACTCCTGTGTGTCGGTGATGGAAGGCGGAGAGCCGGTGGTGATCCCCAATAGCGAGGGAAGCCGTACCACGCCGTCGATGGTGGGCTTCACCGAGTCCGGCGAGCGACTGGTGGGACAGATCGCCAAGCGCCAGGCGATCACCAACCCCGAGAATACCGTCTTCGCCGTGAAGCGACTGATCGGCCGGAAGTATGAATCGCCGGAGGCGAAGAAGGCGATCAGTGTAAGCCCCTTCCGGGTGGTGGCGGCGGAGAACGGCGACGCCTGGGTCGACATCCGCGGCAAGATGCACAGCCCGCCCGAGGTTTCGGCGATCGTGCTGATGAAGATGAAGCAGACCGCCGAAGACTATCTGGGCGAGCCGGTGACCGAGGCGGTGGTCACCGTCCCAGCCTACTTCGACGATAGCCAGCGGCAGGCCACCAAGGATGCCGGTCGGATCGCCGGGTTGAACGTGCTTCGAATCATCAACGAGCCCACCGCGGCAGCGCTGGCCTATGGCCTGGATAAGCAGAAGGAAGGCCAGAGCGAAAAGGTGGCCGTCTATGACCTGGGTGGCGGCACGTTCGATATCTCGATCCTCGAGCTGAATGCCGGCGTCTTTGAGGTGAAGTCGACCAACGGCGACACCTTTCTGGGGGGCGAGGACTTCGATCAGAAGATCATCGATCACCTGGCACAGCGCTTCCTGGAATCCAATCGAATCGATCTGCGGCGGGATCGCATGGCGCTGCAGCGCCTTAAAGAGGCGGCGGAGCGGGCCAAACACGAGCTCTCCTCGGCCCAGGAGACCGAGGTCAACCTCCCCTTCATCATCGCCGATGCCACCGGCCCCAAGCATCTCACTGAGACCCTGGACCGGAGTCAGCTCGAGGCGCTGGTGCTGGAGCTGATCCAGAAGACGATTGAGCCTTGCAAGACGGCGCTGAAGGACGCCGGGCTGACCGCGCAGCAGATCAACCAGGTGCTGCTGGTGGGCGGCATGACCCGGATGCCGCGAGTGCAGACAATGGTGAAGGAGTTCTTTGGCCGCGAGCCGCACAAGGGGATCAATCCGGACGAGGTGGTGGCGGTGGGCGCCGGTATTCAGGGAGGCGTGCTCAAGGGAGAGGTGAAAAATGTCCTCCTGCTGGACGTCACCCCGCTCTCCCTCGGTGTGGAGACGGCGGGCGGCGTCTTCACCAAGATCATCGACAAGAATACGACGATCCCCTGCAAGAAGGGGCAGGTCTTCTCCACCGCGGTGGACAACCAACCCTTGGTTAGCGTGCACGTTCTGCAGGGCGAGCGTGAAATGGCGGCCGACAACAAGACGCTGGCCCGGTTCGAGTTGGTCGGCATTCCGCCGGCGCCCCGGGGCGTGCCGCAGATCGAAGTGGGTTTCGACATCGACGCCAACGGCATCGTGCACGTCTCGGCGAAAGATCTGGGGACCGGCAAGACGCAGGCGGTGCGGGTGGTAGGCAACTCCGGTCTGTCCGAGGCGGAGATCCAGCGGATGATCCAGGAGGCGCAGACCCACCAGACCGACGACAGGAAGAAGAAGGAGCTGGCGGATCTCTCCAACCACGCGGACGGGTTGATTTATACCACCGAGAAGTCGATCGAGGAGTACGCGCAGCTGCTCAGCGAGAAGGATCTCTCGGAAATCAAGGAGGACCTCGACAGCTGCAAGAAGAGCCTGCCCTCCGGCGATCCGGTCAAGATCAAGGGAGCGATCCAGCGGCTGGAGGGGTCGGCCTACCGGATTGCAGACGCGATCTACGGTGACCAGCAGAAGCCGGGTTGAAGTCGGATTGGACCCGCAACTCCCTCCCCCACGGCGCCGATAATCTGCCTGGCAACTGCCGGACAGGAACCGTATGGAAGGGGGATCCACCCCAAAAACCAGAGCTGCTGCCGACCGGTGGGCCGCCCTGCAACGCGGTGGAACTAAGCGTTACCGGGCAGATCCGGCCGTTTTGTCCGCGCTCGCGAGCTTCCAGGCCGGTCAAACCCCGCCGTCTATCATTGTTTGTGGGTTGGACACATTCGGTCGCCGCGTAGCCCGAGCGGCAGGCGCCGCGGGTCATACCATTGTCGGGGCTCTCGATCCCGATTTTTCGGGTACTTCGACGGGTGGCGTTGGAATCGTCCGCCGGGTGAACCAGCTGCGCGCTCCACCAGGCAGCGTGGTTCTTCACACCCCCTTGTCCACGCTTTCAGGGACGGCGCAACAAGTGGGCGCCCTGCTGGCACGTGGCTTTCACGTCGCCTGCGCCAGCCCGTCTCTTTCCTTCCCCACGGAGCAACCAGGCCGCTTGGAAGAACTGCATGAGATCGCCCTCAAGAATGGCGTGACGTTGGTAGGAGTAAGGATTAACCCTGCCTGGATAGCAAACACTTTGCCACTCCAGTTGCGGGAGCTCCCCCAGGACCGGGGGAAGGTGAAACTTATCGAGATCCACCGAGTGGTATCGCCTCAGGGTTGGAGTGACAGCTTCAAGAAACAGATCTGGGCGGATGCTCTCTTTGAGGACTTCCAGGCAGCGGAGCTAAACCATCGGCTCGCCGACTACCCGGGTCTTAAGGAGTCCGCCATCATGGTGGCGTGCGTAGCGGGCTTCTCCTTCGGGAAAATTGAGATCACCAGGCCAGAACCCCTCCTGTCCGTCAACGACGACAGACGGGATATTCTCGTAGGACGGGATATTGTAGAAGGCATCCGGCAATCAGCGACTGTCTTCGACGAGAACAACGTAAAGCGCGTGGAGCTCAGTATGGCTATCTCCACAAACACTCTCCCAAACCAGGGGGTCGAGGCGCTCTTTGTCCAACTGGAAAAAGGCCCCACGATCGAGCTGTCGTTCCCCAGAGAGAACGACGAGGACGCCGTCCGAAGCGCTCTGCTGGACGCCATCCCCCGTGTTGGCACAGCCCAACCCGGCTTCCGATTGCTTCCGCAGCTTCTGTTTCCGCAGCTACCCATTGTTCCTCGTGTTGCTTGGGAGTAGCCAACGGTCGATGAACGCGGCCGTTGCGAACCAAAGCCGCATTTCGCGGAACCGAGAACTCTGTCGCGCCGCTGAACCGCGCCTTACGAGGCTCGCATCCGTGGGCGCAATGAGTGATCGGGCCCCGCTCTGTTCGCACCAGAGAGCACGGTGTCGAACTCGTCCACCTGACCCCATCTCGTCTCGACGAACCCATGGGCGAATCGCCCGGCCAGCTCCTCGAGTTTCTTCGCCTCGGCGCCTATCGACCGGCGCCCCTCCTCGAGGGCCACCTCGCCTCCCTGAGGGGTAATCAGTCGGGCCACGTCGAGAAAGGTCAGAACGGCAGTGAGGTTATTGGATGCTTCCGCGATTCGCCCTGAAGCGGACCCTTCGGAAATCCCCTGCGGGCCCTCCTCATCGAGCCGGTGAGTTAACCCCGCCACCTGTTGCGCTGTCTGTTCGGAAAACCCTTGGATCAGCTTCGCCCGGCCAGTGGTATCATCAAGAACCTCCAGGTACTCACGAAGAAGGGACGTGATCTGGTCCACCTTGTGGTGATCCAGAGCCTCTTGAGGCGAATCCCGCTGAGTTGGAGCCCACATCACCGGTCGCGCACGCTGGACAAGGGCTGCCAACAACGCGTCCCGATCTTGGACGCCAGGAAGGGCCCACTCGCCAGAACCCTTGGCGAAAGCTCCTTTGACTCTACTCGGTCTATATCTCTCAAAATTAGCGGTCAGGGCGCGCAAATGTCTTACGGTGAATGCGGAGAAGTTAACACCGGTTTGGCGTGCGACGAGCGCCAATGCTACCAGCGGTCTCAGTGCCCGAGCTCTTTCCGCTGGCTGCAACCGCTCCCAGAAGTCTGCGGGTAGTGACAGTGCTTCTAAGTGCCGCGCCCCGGCCCGCGGGTTGGGCGTTCGGCCCTGCTTAGAAGTTGAATGTAAAAGTGCGGTAGTCATAGTGCATACCCTCCGATCCTCAAGACGAAGCTCAGCTGTCTCGCTTGCTCATCCAACGGCTCGTGAGGAAAATAAGCTCTCCCCGAACTGCATGGAGCCTGCGCTTACAACAAGTCGAGGTAGAAAAGATATTGAGTTAACAAAAGAACTGTATATCCGGCCTTCTGTCCCTCTCGACCCCTTTCGCAGGGTGATGTTGCCACCAGCGCGGGGCTTTAGAGCGTTCGCGCGAGCATTCCCTTCTTCGCTCACGAAGCGGAGGTCATGAAGAAGGCGCAGCAGTACCGCTTGGGGATCAGGTGTTCGAGCAGTTGAGCGATCCAGCCGTCATCGCCGCTCTCTGGCCGCGCTGCCCGCCCTGGTTCGTGGCGCTGCCTCCTCCACTAGAGGCGTGGAGGGCCCCCTACACCGCGATGGCGCGCGAGAACCAGCTCGCCTGGCCGACGCTCCATGATGTCACGAAAGCAGCTCAAGCCTTTCTCGATCCCGTGCTCGCTGGCGGTTTCCAAGGAACCTGGAATCCAGCGAAGTGGAGCTGGCGCTCCGCAAGCACCTAAGTTTCCCAGCGCGAAGGCGGTCGCGAGGAAGCGCGCCCGCCCCCTCATAGGTGTTGCCGGCCAGCGAGGTTCCCAGAACTCCTTAAGAATAGGCCATTTGCGCGGATTCCCGCTCAAGGCAGCGAAGGGTTGCCCCATACCACCGGTTTGCTTGGACCCATCGCGCGATTCTACTAAGCCTAAGAGGGTGAAAACGCTTCCCTCAGCTCTGCTCGAACGAATGCGGGAGCTCAAAGACCTCTCCGGGGTCATTGGGCTTGCCACCTGGGATCAAGAAACTTACCTGCCACCCAAGGCGGTGGCGGCCCGCGCGAGTCAGCTGGGCACGCTGCAGGCGCTCCACCACCAGCGACTCACCGATTCCACCCTGGGAGGTTGGTTGGACGAGGCTCGGGGCAAGAGCCTCTCCCCGGATGCGCAGGCGATGGTGCGTGCCCTCTGCTGGGAACGGGACCGGGCGGTGAAGACGCCGGCTGGGCTGGTGCGTGCGCTGGCCGAAGCGCAATCCAAGGGTGTGGAAGCCTGGCGCGAGGCACGCAAAGCGAAGGATTTCATCCGCTTCGCACCAGCGCTGGAACGGCTCCTGGTGCTGCGGCGCGAGCAGGCCGATGCGCTCGGCTACGAGGCCGATCGCTACGACGCGCTGCTGGAGGCGTACGAGCCGGGAATGCGGGTGGCGCGCTTGGGCCCGGTACTGGAGGCGCTGCGCGAGAAGCTCGTGCCTCTGGTGCAGCGCTGGGGTGAGAGGGGCAGGCGGGAGACGGATCTGCTCGCCGGCCGCCGCTTCTCCGCCGAAGGGCAGTGGGCCTTCACCCTCAAGTTGCTGGAGGATATGGGCTTCGACCTGGAGGCAGGTCGCCAGGATCGCAGCACCCATCCCTTTACCGGCAGCACCCACCCCACCGACGTTCGGCTGACCACCCGCGTGGATGAGGAGGATCCCTTCTCTACCTTCTCAAGCACCATTCACGAAGGCGGCCACGGGTTGTACGAGCAGGGCTTCTCACCCGAGGACTACGGCACGCCGCTGGCCGCCGCGCCGTCCATGGGACTGCACGAATCGCAGTCGCGCCTCTGGGAAAACTGCATTGGCCGCAACCGGGCCTTCTGGGAGCACTACCACCCGCTGCTCGCGCAGCTCTTCCCGGAGTCGCTCGCCGGGGTCGATGCCGAGGCGATCTACCGCAAGATCAACCGCGTGGAGCCGTCGCTGATCCGGGTCGGGGCGGACGAGGTAACCTACAACCTTCACATCGTCCTCCGCTACGAGCTGGAGCGGAAGCTGCTCTCCGGCGATCTCCCGCTGAGCGACCTTCCCGGGGAGTGGAACCGCCGCATAACCGAGCTGTTGGGCGTCACGCCCGCGCAGGATGTCGAGGGCGTGCTGCAGGACATCCACTGGGCCTGGGGTGAGCTGGGCTACTTCCCGACCTATGCGTTGGGGAACCTCTACGCTGCCACCCTGTTGCGATCGATCCGCGAGGCGTTGCCAAACCTCGATGCGGACCTGGGAAGGGGACAGCTACAGGGTGTGACCGGCTGGCTCCGCGAGCGGATCCATCGGCCCGGGTTTCGGCTCTTTGCGGAGGAGCGAGTGCAAGCCGCAACCGGCCGCGGCCTCAATGACACCGACTTCATCGACTATCTCGAATCGAAGTACGGCCAGCTCTACGGCGCTGCTTGACCCGTCCAGCCATCCTCCATAAGACCCCTGCCGTCGATCTAACCTGCTAACTGGCTAACTGGCTAACGGGTGGGTCACTTGGGGGAGAAGGAATGCGCTTGCTTTCGCATGCCGGGGTGCAGGTTCTGTTCGCCTCTGCATTGCTGTGGACCAGCTTCG
>JBGTHI010000243.1:0-2037 GCA_041746295.1 Myxococcaceae bacterium | reverse complement strand
GCTTCCAGTAGGTGCCGGTCGACTCCATGGCGACGATGGTGACCCCCTGGGCGGCCATCCAGTCGCCCAGGGCCAGCAGGTCGCGGGTCATGGTGGGGAAGGTCTTGGTCCGCTGGGTGGCCTCCCCCGCGGGGTCGACGCGCCGGACGGTGGCGACGACGGTTCGCTTGTGTACATCGAGACCGGCGCAACAGGCATTCAGGACATCCATCGGCGCGTCTCCCCAGGGGGGCCTCGCACGGCATGGCGTCGCGGAGAGGGTACATTCTGCTCTACGTGCTCCGCGGCCGTCGTGGCCGACGGCCGCGGGCGACAGGGTCGGGTTCGCGCGACGCCCTTCGCCAGGCTGACACGCGGGCTCGGAGCACCAGTTTCTTTTCGGCGTGAGGCCGTGCGAGGCGTCCCCTCATGCTAACCGAGGCTCGCCCCGATTTTCATGGGTTCGGTTGCCGACAACGTCGGCATGCCGGCTGACACCATTCCCAGACATTGCCGAGCATGTCATGGAACCCCCACGGGTTGGGCGTCTTCTGACCGACGGCGTGCGGCTTTGCGTCCGCATTGTCCTGATGCCACGCAACATCCTGCGGCTCACCATGCCGTGGCTCCGAGCTTCCCGCCCGGCAGGCGTATTCCCACTCCGCTTCCGTCGGCAACCGATATTCCCAGTCGTCAGGGAGCACTCCAGCTTCGCGGTCGAGTTTAGTGAGCTTCTGACAGTACCCATTCGCCTGTTCCCAGGCCACCGAATCAACCGGTGCATCCCCAATCTTCTCATGATCCGTCGGATTCGTGCCCGTGACCGCTTCAAACTGATCCTGGGTGACCGGCGTTTTCCCCAGATAGAAGTCGTTCCCGAAAGTGACTTCGCGCTGCTGTTCCCAAGCCCGATGGCCGTCCTCGGACTCCGTGCTCCCCATGGTGAAAGAACCGGCGGGCACCCTGAGCATCACGCCGCCGGCGGAACTCTTGAATTCTGAAGTTAGTGATGTGGACATGGCGATCCAGCCTCGCTCAACAACTCGTCGACCCAAAATCGACGGTCGCCTCCCACCCCATTCTCGCGGATGACGGCTGTTCGATCGGCAATCCGCCCGGCCGCAGACCGTGTCTTACCCGCGGTGCGCGGCCTCGATTGCAGCGACGTCGATCTTTCTCATCCGCATCATCGCATCGAACGCGCGCTTGGCGGCGGCCTGATCGGGGTCGGTGATCGCTTTCGTCAGGGCGATCGGCGTGATCTGCCAGGACAACCCCCACTTGTCCTTGCACCAACCGCACGCACTCTCCTGGCCGCCGTTGCCGACGATGGCGTCCCAGTAGCGATCGGTTTCGGCCTGGTCAGCAGTCGCGACCTGGAACGAGAACGCCTCGTTGTGCTTGAAGGTGGGTCCACCATTGAGGCCGAGGCAGGGGATGCCCATCACGGTGAACTCGACCGTCAACACGTCCCCTTGCTTCCCCGACGGGTAGTCTCCCGGTGCACGGTGCACCGCATCGACGGACGAATCGGGAAAGGTCTTGGCGTAAAACCGCGCCGCGTCCTCGGCGTCGACGTCGTACCAAAGGCAAATCGTGTTCTTCGCTGGCTTCGTCATATCGCTTCTCCACTGTTGTGGTTCGTCCGACACGCCGGAGCAGGACGTTCCGCCCCTCAACACCCCCGCTTGTCCGTCGCCGCGTCTACCTCGCACGCCTCTCCGGCCGCGACGACTACTTGTCCTGCTTCGGGGCATACCCCTTCCACACCCATTCGATGGCGTGCGGCAAGAACTGCTGCTGGGCGTTGCCGACGCTGTGCCCGACCCCGCGGCAGAACAGGTACTGGTACTCGTACCCCTTGGCCTTCAGCACCTTGGCCATGCGGTGGTTGGCCTCCACCCAGTCGTGCATGCCGTCCCGCATCACGTTGGGGTTGAGCAGGTCCTTGTCGCCGACCGAGAGGAAGACGCGGATCGGCTTCTTCGGCTCCTTGGGGATGAGCGCCTCGTGGAACCCCCACGCGCCGTCGGGGAACTTGGGGTCGAACGGCCACGC
>JBGTHI010000242.1:0-3752 GCA_041746295.1 Myxococcaceae bacterium | reverse complement strand
CGTCTTGGCGGCGCGCAGCCCCTTGCGTGCGACGGTCTTCACCATGTCTCGACCGCTGTCCACTACCTTGGCGAAGGCGCCTGCGACGATGTTGCCGGGTGGCTCGTCGGGGCTCCGCGGGTGCGGGTGGGTCGGTGCAACCGCACGGGCTGCCTCCAGCGACTCGCCCAATGCCTGGAGCTTCTCGGCGCCCAACGCCGTTCGCGTTTTGGGAAAGAGCTCGTTCTCCTCCTCGTTTACGTGGTGCCGGATGCTCTCGATCAGCACTTTCACCTTCGCCGTGAAGCGCTGGTCCTGAGACGGAAGGCTTTCCAGCTCGGAGAGGGTCCACTTCACGACGTGATGTTCCTCCAGTGCCTCCAACCCCAGATCGTTGAGCTTGGGCGAGCAGGCCCGCACGGCCGGGTAGAACAGCTGCTCCTCGATCACGGCGTGCACCGAGAGCGCCTTGATGATCTCGTCCACGATCTTCCTTCGCGCCTTGTGTGCCTTGTTGCCGGTGAGCTCGAACCTCTTGAACAGCGTCTCCACCGCTCGATGGTCGGCGGTGAGCAGTTTGGTCGCTTCCATGGGAAAGCCTCCTCGAAAGAAGGCCTTAGACTATGCATCGCCCTTCCGGTTTGCAGCGCGGGATGGCTACCCTGTGGCCCGATGCGAAAGCCAATGAGTGTGGGGTGGCCTCTGCGGTTCCTGGGATCGGTCGCGGTGTTGAGCGCCTTCTGCTGGCTCGCCGCGGGCGCTGCCGATGCGGCCGATGCCTGTGGCGGAGTCGACTGGCTCTGCGTCTCGGAGTGCGCCGACAGCGAGTGCATGGAAGGCTGCATGGGTAAGGGATGTGCCGCGGCCACTCGGAAGTACGCCGCCTGCACCCGCGCTGCCTGCTCCCAGGACGATACCGAGTGCGGCGATGCAGCCGCCTCTTGCGGTGAGCTCTGCCGCGCCGCCTTCGGAAGCCGCCAGGACGTCGGAGCCAAGGGCCGGTGGAGCTGTCCCAGGCGCGCCAATGGAGGCGTGAAGGACAGTTTGCCGGAGTCGGCACTCGGCCTCTGGGTGCTGGACGGAGCCAGCATTCCCCCCGCGGAGAACAGCGTGGAGGACGATGCGCCCCCCGCCCCGCGGCCGGATTTCCGAAGACGCTTGAACCTGCTCGCCGACGACTGCTTCGCGCTGGAGTCGGTGATCGAGGATCCGAGCCTGGGCCCGGGAAACCAGATCACGGTCCGGCTGATGGGCCATCTCAAATACCGCGGAGGGAAGCTGACCCTCACCCCCGAAGCCCGTGAAGCCGAGTCATCCCTTTGTAGCGTCCCGGCGATCCGGCCGCTGCCGGATCGGGCAATGACGGTGAAGAGCTATGAGTTCCAACGCGAGGGAGATGAGCTGACGCTGACCGATACCGGCGCCGACCGACAGGTGCTCCATTACGCTCGTGCGCCTAGCCCCAAAGCTTCCGAACCTGGGGTCGGGCAACCTTGAGGAGCACACGTTCCGCCGGGCTCTGCTGCTGCAAGATCTCCGGTCGGACGTGCTTCAGTGCCGCCTTCTCGGCCTCCAGGCGCGCTGCCTTCGCACCAGCGGCACCCTGCACTGCCTGACCGACCTCCTGAACCGCTTCCGGCGGAAGCTCCATTTTTTCCAGCCGCTCCGAATTTTTTCTTTCAAGATACGCGCTCACGGCGGCGCGGCCGGTAAAGCCGACGGCGAATCCGGCGGTCGACCCCGCCACCGCCCCTTCGCCAACCATTTTGAGGGTGTCGGCCGCGTTCCGACCCGTGCGGCGGGCGCACACAAGTCCATAGCCCGCCCCGCTCACCAGGCCCAACCCGACCAGGACAACGCTTTTCGGCCGTTGCAGCCGCATCGATGAATTGTCTCGCCGGCCGACGACCAGGTTGCGCAGCTCAGCGTAACCTCGCGAGCGGGCAGGGGACAGCGGGCTTACTCGGATGGTAGGTGCTGGGGTCCTGGATTGTTCGATGCCGTAGATGGACGGCTACGAGACTTCCCGGGCCGGCTTCCTGGAGGGAGAGCCGGGGCGCGCGATGGGTACGGCTGGAGCCTAGATGTCGTAGTAGAGCGCGAACTCCATCGGGTGGGGCCGCAACCGGATCGCGTTCACTTCCTTCTGCGTCTTGTAGTCGATCCAGGTCTGGATCACGTCCTCGGTGAAGACGTCCCCCTTGAGCAGGAACTTGTGATCCTGCTGCAGGCACTCCAGCGATTCATCCAGCGAGCCCGGCATCTTCGGAACGTTCTTCAGCTCCTCCGGTGACAGGCCGTAGATGTCCTTGTCCAGCGGCTCGCCCGGGTCGATCTTGTTCTCAATGCCGTCCAGGCCAGCCATCATCTGCGCGGCGAAGGCCAGGTAGGGATTGCAGGACGGGTCGGGCGACCGGAACTCGATCCGCTTGGCCTTGGGAGAGTGGTTGAACATGGGGATGCGGATCGACGCCGAGCGGTTCCGGGCGGAGTAGGCCAGGTTCACCGGCGCCTCGAACCCGGGCACCAGCCGCTTGTAGCTGTTGGTGGTGGGGTTGCAGAGCGCCGCCAGGGCCCGCGCATGCTTCAACACGCCGCCGATGTACCAGAGCGCCAGCTCGGACATCCCGGCGTAGCTGTCACCCGCGAAGAGCGGCTTGCCGTTCTTCCAGAGCGATTGGTGGGTGTGCATCCCGCTGCCGTTGTCTCCGAAGAGCGGCTTGGGCATGAACGTGGCGGTCTTGCCGTTCCGCCAGGCGACGTTCTTGACGATGTACTTGAACCACATCAGCTCGTCGGCGACCTTGGTCAGGGTGTTGAAGCGGATGTCGATCTCCGCCTGACCGGCCGTGGCCACCTCGTGGTGCTGACGTTCGACCTGAACTCCGCACTCGGCCAGCACGCGGCACATCTCGTTCCGAAGATCTTGCTGGCTGTCGGTGGGCGCCACCGGGAAGTAGCCCTCTTTGTAGCGGGGCTTGTAGCCGCGGTTGCCGCCCTCTTCCACGCGGCCGGTGTTCCACTGGCCTTCGATGGAGTCGATCTCGTAGAAGGAAGAGTTCTGGGTCGAGTCGTAGCGGATCTCGTCGAAGATGAAGAACTCTGCCTCGGGACCGAAGTAGGCGGTGTCGGCAATGCCGGTGCTCTTGAGGTACTTCTCCGCCTTCAGCGCGATGTTGCGCGGATCGCGGGAGTAGGCCTCCTTGGTGATCGGATCGAAGATATTGCAGATCAGCGAGACGGTCGGCTCTTTGTCGAACGGATCGATCAGCGCGGTGGTCGGATCCGGCACCACCAACATGTCGGAATTGTGGATCTCCGCCCATCCGCGGATGGAGGAGCCGTCGAAGCCCAGCCCCTCTTCGAAAACACCTTCGGAGAGCTCGTTGAGAGGGATGGTGAAATGCTGCCACAGACCAATGAAGTCCATGAACTTGAAGTCAACCATCGTCGCGCCCTTGTCCTTGGCGAGCGCGAGTACCTCCTTCGCCGTCTTTGCCATGTTTGAACCTTGTCCCCTCGTCGGGAGTGCTTGAAAGTGGGTCACCCTACCTACCAGGGCTGCCTCTGTGAAGGGTTAGAGTGAGCGATGGTTGCTCCCCGCCGCCGCCGTGGTGCCGTGCTCCCGGGATTGCGGAGGGTCCTGGCCGTTTCTCTATTGGGTGCGGCGGCTGGTGCGGGCCTGGCGGCGGTGCTCTATGCGGCGGTGACCAGCATCCCCTTCATCGCCACCGCGGCCACCGCCGACCCCCGCTTCGGAGCGATCAACGACT
>JBGTHI010000241.1:0-7818 GCA_041746295.1 Myxococcaceae bacterium | reverse complement strand
CATTTCGCCACCTCGGTCCGGGGCGTCTACGCCGCGGGCGACACCAGCCGCGGCGCCAGCCTGATCGTCTGGGCCATCTCCGACGGACGGGAGGCGGCGCGTTCGGTGGATGCCTACCTGCGCGGTGGCGCCTCCGCGCTGCCGACCCGGGGTGCACACCTGCCGTTCGGCGGTCGGTAAAGGACCGCCTCCTAGCGCTTTCGCGTCTGTGTTTGATCGAGCTCGGAGACGACCGTCGGCGTTGCGGCGTCATCCTTCCGGGTCCGACTCTGGAGCTGGCAAAGCTCCACGCGCCACTGCTTGAGCAGCTGCGGGCTGGGGGCCTGCTTGAGCGCCAACAGCGAAAGCTCCTTCAGCCGTGCGTAGAATTCCTCCCCGTAACCCATCGAGCGCTCCTGAAGAGATGGAACCGCGCAACTCTAGTGAGGGCTCCCGGCGCGTCGATTTTTTTGACCGCGCAGATCCTGGACCCTGGGGGTCGAATCGACCCCTATGCCGCCGCCTGCTGGGTGATCCGCTCCACCGCGGCACTCGAGGTCTCTACCGGCATAGGCCGCTTGGTCGGCCGGGTCATCCGGCTGTAGAGGCTCAAGCTGGGATCGAACAGGAACTTGAGCAGCAGCCTGGTCCACGACCTGTGCGAATGCAGCGTGTCGTAGAACTCCGGCGCCAGCGCCTTGAGCTTGGGCAGCCGGTTCCAGGGCACCCGCATCAGGTCGTGGTGCTCGTTGTGGTAGCCCACGTTGAAGGCCACCAGGTTCATCGGACCGTAGTAGCTGTAGGTCTCCTGATCCGGCTTTACGAGGTAGTGCTCCTGGATCCAGCGGGCACCCACGGGGTGGAGGCCAATCGCGAACATGCTGGAGAGAAACAGGAAGGCCAGGGCCCACGGGCCGGCGAAGATGCCCACTGCGGTCAGATAGGCCACCTCCACGACCAGATTGGCCACGTACCAGCGGTCGAAGAAGGGGATGTGCTTGAGGCCGGGGATCCGCAGGCTCTGCGAGACCCAGAAAAAGAGCAGCCAGATCGCCTTCTTGATCGACGAGTTCCCCACCAGCCGCGCCTCGAGCGGGCTCGCCAGGTCCGCATCCAGGTGCGGATCTCCCTGATAGCGGTGGTGGAGGAGGTGGTACTTGCGGAAGGAGATCGCCGAGGGGAAGACAATCGGGAGGTTGGCGATGATCTGCAGCCAGGAGTTGGCCCGCGAGCTCTTGAAGACCAGGTTGTGGGTACAGTCGTGGATCAGAGTCCAGAGCGCGTGGTTGGCCACCGCGCCCACGGTGTAGGCCACCCCCAGGACGGCCCACCAGGGCGAGTGGCGCAGCGCGAACGCCAGGCCGGTCTGCAGGGCGACGATCCCGAAGACGAAGAGCGAGGTCCAGGGAACGTTGCCGAAGAGGCCGCGGACCTCCGGGTGGGCCGCGAGCAGCCGGCGCGTGCGCTCGAGATGCGGCTCCGGGTAACTGACTTCGACGTAACCCAGCTCAGATTTAGCGCTCACACAGACTCCTTGAAGGACCTTAGTGGACGGCGGGGAGTTTTTCCCGGCTCGCGAACCCTATGTCAAGCGCCGACCCACCGCTGGTTCTTCGAGGCCTTCATCGACACCCCCCTGATTTGCCTTTTGCTTGACTACCTCGGTAATAGGTCCGATTCAGCTCAACACGCTTCAGGGAACCACACATGACGTCTCAACCAAGGCGGCTGTCGGGCGCGGGCAGCGACAACACGCGACGGAGCCGGCGGGGCGGACAGTGGGCGGGGACTCGGCGGCGCTCCAGATGGATGAGCACAATTGCCGTAACGGTTGCCGCACTGGTTTTCGGAGGCTCGACTTTATCCTGTACAGCGAATCCGGTGCCGGCATGGGCGGCAGGGCTCAACCCAGGCGACCAACGGGCTGTTCAAGCCATCCTCAAAGTGGCGCCGGGCACCGCCTACAACTTGGAAAAGCTCACGCGCGAGGGACGAGGCCCAGTCCTTCACGACAACCAATCCACGTTCTCCTCCATCGCCAGAGTAGCAACGGGGCCCTTGGCGAAGGGGTATAATTCCGAGGACAGGGTGAGCCTCGTCACAGAACTCGCTCGCGAAACCAATCATCCCCTCCTTATCCAGCGCCCTAGCAGAGGGAGCGGCATCGCCGCGCTGGTAGACTATTACCTCACGAAGGGTGCTCTTGCAAAGGACGCGGCTTGGACCGCCAAACTCGTCACCACCGGTGGCCAGGCTTCTCGTGAAGGGGGCTTAGACCTCGCTCTGCAAGGCGAATATACGCACCCTAGAGATCCATCCGATACACGCAGCCTCTCCCAGAGGGCGATCCAGGAAGCCTTGATGGCTCTGGGCCGGAAGATCGATGGTCAAGAGTACGATGCGGCTGCGGAGGCCGTGCGGGGGTCCGGGGAGCTCAGCACGAAAGCCGTCCAGGGACTCTGCGAGTACGTTTTCGGCGGTCTGTACCAGAGCACGGAAGAGCAGACTCGAGCGTGGGAGATGATTACAGCGGCGGTACCGTCCGACTCACGCCCCACCCTAGTCTTGCTCCATGGAGAATCGGGCCGCCCGAGCCACTGGGTGGGAGTTGAGGATGCTCGTCAAGGCTACGTGGGCCTCCGAGGCGTAGTCGACGACTCCAGACATATGGTATATTACCTCCCTCGCGACGAGTTCGAGCCTAGGGTGCAGGTGGTGGTGGCTCCCGCTACTAAGTCGGAATCCGGAGTGGGTTGACGCTGAGCTCCCTGTGTCAAGCTCTGTCCGTTTCCGTGAGCCATATCCAGACCGAAGCTCCGTCCCGCGCAGCGGCCTGGCTATGCTTGGGCTCCTCTACTTCGCGCAAGGGCTGCCCTACGGCTTCCAGGCCACCGCCCTGCCGGTCTATCTGCGCAGCCGGGGCACCTCGCTCACCGCCTTGGGCTTCGTAGGGCTGTTATCGCTGCCCTGGCTGCTAAGAGCGCTCTGGGCCCCCTTGGTGGATCGCTTCGGCAGCGATCGCTTTGGCCGCAGGAAGAGCTGGATCGTACCGCTGCAGCTCGCACTGGCGCTGTGCGCCTGTGCCGCGAGCGGGGCGGCCGGGCGCGGTGAGACTCTTCCGCTGCTCGGCTGGATCGCGGCGATGAACCTCTTTGCCGCCACTCAGGACATCGCGGTGGACGGTTGGGCGGTGGAGCTGCTCCGTGGCCGAAGTCTAGGCCCGGGCAATGCGGTGCAGGTGGTGGGCTACAAGGCCGGCATGCTCACCGGAGGCGGGCTCTTAGTCTGGGCGAGCGGGAGCTGGGGCTGGAGCGCCCTCTTTCTCTGGATGGCCGCGCTGTGGCTCGGTATCGGAGCGGTAGCGCTCACCTTCCCGGAGCGGACGCCGAGCGAGACAGCGGGACGGGCCCGCGCGTCTCTGGGAGGGCTGCTGCGGACACTGGGCGCTGCATTTCGGCTTCCCGGCGCTGGCTGGCTGCTGCTCCTTATCGCTACCTACAAATTGGGCGAGTCGATGGCCGATGCGATGTTCAAGCCCTTCCTGGTCGACCGCGGCCTGACCGCTTCCACCCTCGGCCTCTGGCTGGGAACCTATGGGATGGCCGCGTCGTTGGCGGGCTCGGCGTTGGGGGGCTACTGGGTGTCGCGATCGACGCCGCTCTCGACGCTGCGTTGGGCCGCCGGGCTCCGTTGCCTACCGATGGTGACGCAGGCCGCGCTGCCCTTCCTGCCGCTTCGCGAAGGAGTGCTGCTCCCGGCGATCTGCGCGGAGCATTTTCTGGGTGGACTGCTCACTACAGCGATGTTCGCCTTCATGATGTCCCGGGTCGACCGCCGGATCGGCGCGACCCACTACACGGTGCTGGCGACCATTGAAGTATTGGGCAAGTCGCCCGCGGCATGGGCCTCTGGCCCGCTGGCCGAGCGATTCGGATACGGCGCGCTGTTCTCGCTGGCGGCGCTGCTCTCCTTGGGCTTCATGGCCTTGATCCAGGTCACCGCCTTCTCGCCAGCCCTCGAGAGAAGCTCAAGCAGCGGACCGGTGAGGTAGTAGATGAAATCGCTTTGGATCCCCACTCCAAAGTGGGGCAGCGCCCTTGCCGAGGTTATTCCGGGGAGCTCAAAACCCTCGGCGTACTTCTTGGGGTACCAACCGAAGCCCAGATAGCGTTCACCGATGAAGAGGCTGAACACGAACTGGTACTTGATCCGGATGCTCTTCCCCACGACCGGGTCGTCGGAGAAGGCGAGGTTGGCGGGTCCGGCCAGGTGATAGCCGAAGTGCTTCGCGCCCTTCTGACTGGGTGGACGGAAGGTGTGGTAGGCGCCGCCGTAGTGCGACGAGAGCGTGGGTACGTTCAGGGACAGCTCCCATTTCCGCCGGCCGAGCTTTCGATCCTTCTCTCCAATGAAGAGGGCCGGGCTCAGTCCGACACCGGGCTTCAGGTGGTCGGAGAGGAACCGAGACCCGGCGGTGGCCTCGTCGAGCTCGAAGAATCCACCCTGCCGTCGCTTCTCTTCGATTCTTCGCTGCTTCTCAGGGTCCTCCGAATCGTGTCCCTGGAACTTGAAGAGCCGGGCGGAGACGGCCAGCTGCCCATAGAAGCCGAAGTGGCCCAAGCCCCTCCGACGCGGCAACTTCTCCAACCCTCCCCGCACGCTCTGAAGCTCAGACCGGCGCCGCTCCAGGCGCTGACGCAAGATAGGATCGGTAGTCCTGCCCAGCTCCGCGCTCGTCGACCGCAGAAAAGAGTCCGCCTGCCGGAGCGTCGCGGGAACCGCCGCCGTGCGACCGGATCCTGCGCCTCCCACGCCGCCGCCCGATAAGATCTGCAGAACCTGCTCGGCGGTGGCCGGTCCCGGCCGGAGCTGGCGCTGGCGCCGCAGCTCGAGGTGAGACAGGCCGAACGCCTTCAGCAGCTTGTGCAGCTCGACGCAGTTCAAGTCCAGGAGTTGGTCGAGCAACCTAGGCGTTTCTTCGAGGTCGAACGCCTTTCCCTCGACCCGGAAACGCGCAATTCGAGCTTGAGTCTCGGGGCTCAGCAGGAGTCGATCCAGGTCAGAGCCCTGCGTGGGAGGGTTTGACCGCTGGCGGCTTGCGCCGGAGATATTGGACCTCGCCACCGCTCAACAGCTCGCTTTCCCTTCGCCGGCACGACCCGGATCAGGTTCAACGGGTGTAATCTCAGGCCTCCAAGAGCATCCGTGGGAGACCACCCCGAACGATGAGGCGGTTATGGCAGATCTCTACCCGCCTCGCGACATCAACCAGAGCCCGGCGGCGCTGGCGGTGATGCCAAGCCATTGCCGGAGGGTCGGGGTCTCTCGAAAGAGCAGCCAACCGGCCACCGTCAGGAGCACGGTCACGGTGCAGTTGGCCACCAGCGGGACCACGGCCATCTTCCAGCCCGCGCGATAGACCCAGAGGAAGCCGAGCTCGATCAGCAGGCACGCCAATGCCAGGAGCAGCACCGAGGGATGGAGCAACTTCCGCGGGACCACCTCCCCTGGGATTCCAGGCACCCAGCGAAGCAGCCCCAGGCAGAACACCGAGGCCACGAGGTAGACCGCGAGCACCACGACGAACGGATTGAGGTCGGAGGGAATCGACCGCTGCGCCAGGTGGTAGAGCGAGATGCCGAGGATCGTCAGCAGCATGCTCCAGAATGCGGGCTGGG
Organism: Myxococcaceae bacterium; assembly: GCA_041746295.1. Classification (GTDB taxonomy): domain Bacteria; phylum Myxococcota; class Myxococcia; order Myxococcales; family Myxococcaceae; genus JBGTHI01. The sequence continues at coordinate 2,161 of JBGTHI010000241.1, read as the reverse complement.
CCATCGGCTAGAGGGAGATTCCGAAGTAGAGGACGCCGGGAAGTGGGTTGTCGTAGTAGGGCGGCACTTCTCTGGCGCCGAGTCTCCGGTAGAGCGCCAGCGCTTCGGCCATCGTCTCCAGGGTGTCCCAGACCATCTTAGTGAAGTGCGCCGTCCGGGCCTCCGACGCCAAGCGCTCCACCAGAGCGCGCGAGATTCCCCTCCCCCGGAAGGCGGGCCGGACGTAGAGCCGCTTCATCTCGCAATGGCCGTCGCCCAGGTTCTGGTAGGCGACACAGCCGGCCGGCTCTCCGTCGATGCTGGCCAGCAGCAGCAGGCCGTGGGGCGGCTGGTACTTCGCCGGAAAGGTGGCCAGCTCCTTGTCCCAACCCTGGAAGGAGAGGTCCAGCCCGAGCTCCTCGACCATCTCCACCACCAGCGCCTTGGCCTGCGCCACCTGCTCCGGGGTGATCACCCGCCGGATGTCGATCGGACCCGGCGGACCCGGCGGACCTGGCTGGGCCGGGGGCGTTGGAGAGGCCGCAGCGCTCATGAGCCGCTGCCAGAGATCACCCGCGGCGCTTCCTTGATCAGATCGTCCACCGCGCCGGAGATCCGCAGCCAGCCGGCACTGTTCTCGGTCTTGGCGAAGACCTCCGGGCCGGCACCCTTGGCCAGCTCGAGATACCCCTTGGACCGCCCATGATCGAGGTAGTCGATCCGGAGCGCGCTCTTGGGCTCACCTGAGGGAGGCACCTCGCCCTCGCCCAACACCTCGGTCACCGCCAACCGCCAGACGCGGTCGTGCCAGTTCTTGGCCAGCTCGTCCGGCCTGTCCGGAGCGCTCTTGGAGCCCAGCTTCACGCTGGTGGGAGAACCGCCGGGATTGGGGATCACCACCAACTCCCGCTCCTTGCCGCCCGCCTGGATGCGGAGCCCATCGAACTCGCCCGGCTTGAAGGCGTGGGTGCGGCGATCGATCAAACGACTGGAGCTGTTCTCCAGATCGGCCATCAGATCCGCGGCCAGAAGGTAGACCTGCCCGTCCTGCTCTTTCTTGAGATAGGCCGAGCCGAGATCGGGAACTCGCGCCAGGGTGAATGCGTGCTTGGCGCCGCCAGCCTCGATCTCCAACTTGCGGGTGCTGGTCTCGAAGCCAATCTCCTTGAGCTTCTCCGGCGCCAACACTCCCAGGGAGCGAACCGCCTTGAACGGAGCGAAGCGCGCCAGCACCTCCAACGCCTTGTCAGCGCCCCGGACCCGGCGCTCGGTGCTGACCATTTCGCCGACCGCGCCGCCGTTCGGAGCGCTGGCCGGCGGAGCCGTCCCGCCGTCCGGCGCAGAGACGGGCGTGGCAGGCATCGCCGCTGGCGCCGGCTTGGGCGTGCGGGTCACTTCCCGTATCCAGATCCGATCGGAGCTCTTGGGGTCGCGTTCCATGGTCCAGGAGCGCTCCCCCTCGCTGTAGCGGACCGACTTGAGCTCTCCGCGTGACAGGTCGAGCACCGTCGCCTGATCCGCCGCTCCCGCGTTCATCGGTCGCTGCCAGCTCAGGAAAGCCAGGACCAGAGCCCCGCCCGCCAGCGCACCCTGCAATGCGAGTCCCCGTGCCTTCACGACGCGACCTCCTGCGGATGGGCCGGGCTGGCCGAAGCCTCGCGTCGCCCCCTCCGGCGAGTGACGAAGTAGCCCACCACCAGCACCAACAGCGGCGCTCCGAAGACGCTCCCGTAGAACCAGGCGACGTCCTGCTTGCGGGTGTGCTCCACCGGGACATCCAGCTCGCTCGAGGGAGCGCCCGACAGCGCCTCGTCACCGAGGAGCCAGCGCATGGTGTCCATGGCAAAGAGAACGTTGCCTCGGATCTGCAGCGCCAGATCGCCCAGCGCGTCCGCATCGGCCAGAACGATCATCCGACCGGTCAGCGGCGGCGCGTTTCCGGAGCTCTTGCCGTGCGCGGTTGGCGCGGAGCCGCGGACCGACGCGATCAGCCCGTACTCCTTGCGCACCTCTCCGGGATCGGGCTGGAAGTTGCCGTTGCCGTCGTTCCAGGTGGCGGGGTGCGAGCGCACCACCAGATCAGTGGACCAGCCCGCCGGGATTGCTGCGTCGGTTTCCAGCGCGCCGGCACCGATGAAGACCATTGGGGCCGCGCGGCCCATCTGCCCCAGGGTGGTGATCG
>JBGTHI010000240.1:0-6393 GCA_041746295.1 Myxococcaceae bacterium | reverse complement strand
GGAAGGATTGGAGAGAAACCGCACCGGATCCAGCCGCTCCCGGGTGGGACCGGCGGTCACCAGCAGCCGCATTCCCTGGAGAGGCCCCACGCCCAGCCGCCCCGCGGCGGCGGAGACGATCGCCCCTACCTCGATCAAGCGCCCTTCGCCGACGTCACCACACGCCAGCTCACCGGTACCCGGTCCGACCTTGAGGTAGAGGTTGCGCGGGTCGTCGAGTAATGCGCGCAGATTCTCCTGGGTTCTGGGGTTCTCCCACATTGCGCTGTTCATCGCCGGAGCGAGCAGCACCGGCCCCCGATAGGCGCACAGCGTGGTGGTCACCGGGTCCGACGCCATCCCGGCTCGCAGCTTGGCAATTAGGTCGGCCGTAGCTGGCGCGACAATGAACAGCTCCGTCCAGCGAGCCAGCTCGATGTGGCCGAAGGCCACCTCCTGGCCGGGATCGAAGTAGTCGGTTAAGACCGGCTGATTGGAGAGCGACTGGAAGGTCAACGGCGTGACGAACTGGCGGGCCCCCCCGGTCATCGCCACCCGGACCTCGGCCCCGGTGCGACGCAGCTCCCGCACCAGCTCGCAGATCTTGTAGGCGGCAATTCCGCCCCCTACTCCCACCGCCACCCGTCGACCCGAGAGTCCCGTCACGCCCATGGCTGTTCTCTAGCCGGACTTCGGGGCCGGTCGCTACTCGTCTTCACTACGCGTCGGAACTAGGCTAGTCCTCCGCGAACGGCTGGATCGCCTGGGCCACCGCCAGCTCCTGACGCGCCTCGGAGAGCTCCGAGTTGGCGGTTCGGAGGCGGTCGGAGAGCACCTGGACAAAGCTCCAGAGCATCTTCACCGCGAGGATCGACTCGCGCTTCATCAGATTCATCAAGTCCGGCCGGGAGATCACCATCACCCGGGTAGGCTCCAGTGTCCTAACCGTCGCGGAGCGCGGGGCGTTGTCGATGAGCCCCATCTCTCCAAAGTGGCCCCCCGCCTTCAGCTCGGCAATCGCCACGCCGCTCTTCTCCACCGAGACCTGCCCGCGGATCACCACGAACAGCTCGTCGCCGGGCTGCCCCTCCGAGACCACCTCTTGCCCTGCCGGAAAAGCCCGGGTGGAGGCCAACGACAGAACCGCGGTCTGCTCCTTGTACGTGAGGTGGCGGAAGAGCGAGATCTTCCGGAGCGCCTCCATCCGCGACTGGGCCTCGAGGCTCTCCTCGGTGCCGGCCATCCCCTCGCCCATCACATTCACCACCACCGCGGTGATGTTGTCCTTGCCGCCCCGGTCGTTGGCCAGGGCGATCATCGTCTTGGGCAGCTCCGAAGCGGAGGCCTTGGAGATGACCGGCACCATCTCCTCGTCGCCGACATAGGTGTGAAGGCCGTCCGAGCAGAGCAGGAAGGTGTCTCCGGGGAGCAGGTCCACGATCAGGGTGTCGACCTGCACCGACTCCTGGATTCCGACGGCGCGGGTGATCACGTTCCGGTACTGCGACGTGGCCGCCTGGTCCTTGTTGATGGTGCCCGCCTTCAGCTGCGCCGCGACCAGGGTGTGGTCCTCGGTCAGCCGGTGGCACTGGCCATTCCGGATCAGGTAGACACGCGAGTCACCGACGTGGCCAATCACGCCCTTGTTTCCGCCCGCAACCAGACAGACCAGGGTGGTTCCCATGCCCCGCTTGGAGCTGTCGGTAACCGCCATCTTGTAGATTTCGGCGCAGGCCCGCTGGATCGCCAGCTCGACCAGGGAGGCGGCGGCGGCCCGGTTGGATTGGCTGGGATCCCGGCCGAAGTCCTTGAGCACCTGCCGATTGGCGGCGATGTGTTGGCGCACCACCTCGGTAGCGCGGGCGCTAGCGATTTCACCCGCAGCGTGTCCTCCCATCCCGTCGGCCACCGCGAAGAGCCCCAGGGGCGCATCGATCAGCAGGGTATCTTCGTTGTGCTGCCGTTTCCGACCGATGTCGGTGAGCCCGTACGCTTCGGTGGTCAGAGGCACGTGAGAGTCCTCCTCAAGAACGCGAGAGAGGGTTCGACGTTAGATGGCGCTTGCGGGGTGATCAAGAAGACGGCGATCCTGATTGCGAGCGGTCGGCCGAGCGGGGAGCCCGCCCCCCGTTCCTTCGAATCACTGGACAAGTAGAAGCTGTGGGGACTAGACGAACGAGCGAGGGCAAGGAGGGCCAGCAAAGCCTATATGCCGCGTGTCACCATTCGAGTGAGTGCATCAGGGGCCGAAGGGGTTCCGGCGGAGCTGGTGGAACGGGCGAGCCGAAAGGCCACCGACATCTGTCAGGAGCACGAGTGCGACGGGCCGGTATTGGTCGTCTACCGGAAGTGCGCCGCGAACCTCTACTACGACGCATGTTTCCCACCAAAGGGGCAACCCAAGAGCTAAAAACACCGCGCGCCGCCCACCCGTCTCGCGTCTTTTATCTAGGGTGAGGCGGCGCGCGGCGTTTGAGGATCTCGCTTAGTGCGGCCTGGCGCCGTGGCCCGGTTCCGCCTTTCCGGTCCCGGGCGTAGTGGTGCTGTTGCCCCTGTTGCCCTCTCCTTCCCCTTGCTCCTCCGGGTACATCCAGTTGTCGGTCATCTGCCCACCGGCGCCGAGCCCGTTGCCGCCGTGCGGGTTGCGCTTCACCTCGAAGCCGACGCTCCCGCTCTTCACGGCAGCCCTGTCCACCGCTTTGCCATCACAGCCGACGCCCAGGCCGAGGCCGAGCCCAGCGAACAGCAACGCCATCCTCTTGTTCATCGCACTCATCCCAAGTCTCCGAACTCTTTCGAGCCGCGCAACCTGAAGGATCGGCGCCGCCGCCGCAAGCCTCTTGCGAGGGCCCGTATCAGCGGCTAGAAGCTGCCCGGAATCTGGGAACAGGAATCTGGATCCACGGCTAGGTAGCTCAGCTGGTTAGAGCGGCGGTCTCATAATCCGTAGGTCGGCGGTTCGAGTCCGCCCCTAGCCACTGCGATCGTTGGACAAAGGCGGCTGGCGCTCCGAAGGCATAGGGGCGGGCCGCCGCTTCATCGTTCGCGCAGGCCGTGGAGCGATTGGCGGTTTGGCGGTGTGTACTGGGTGTGTACCGAAGGTGATTCTCAGCGCTCAACTCGCGGACCAGTTCGCGGACCACCTTCGGAAGCTCGGACGGGAAGAACGGCACGTCCGGGGATGCCGGCACTACATCGACTGGTGGATCGGCGAGCTGGGCAAGGTAGACCTTCGGAAGGTGGGGCTTCGCGATCTCCGTCGGTGCCTCAAGCACGTTGACGACCGCGAAGCGGAACCGGATCGCCGCCGGTGGACCCAGGTCTGAGGGGTGAACATCCGGCCAGTTGCGCGCCCAGCGCCAGATGTTCAAACCCCTGGCAGGTAGGGCAATCGGCAATGGAGAGAGGCGGGATAGATCGGTGGCCAGATGGGTCAGCTTGTTGACGGACAGGCCCTAAGCGGCCGGATGGTGTATAGGCCTTGGGCATATGGGACTGCTCGACATCTTCCAGCTGGGGGGGCGAAAGACTCCTCAACGCGCCGCCAAGCTCAAGGTTAAGGTCACCCAGAAGTACGGGGACCCGCTCAGCCGACAAAAGGCGATCGATCAGCTGGGGGAGATCAAGCTCCCCGAAGCGGTCTCCTCCCTGATGGCCCGGTTCACGATCACCGTCGAGCCGCAGACCACCGACGCCGAGGAGAAAGAGCACGTCTTCGAGCTGGTAAAGGGCTTTGGCCCCGAGGCGGTCGAGCCGGTGAAGGCCTTTCTTCGGCGCAGCGATCAGGCCAGCTCCTGGGCGGTTCGGATCTTGAGCGCCCTGCTCCCCGAAGACGGCGTGGTCGAGGCGGCGATCGAGGTCCTGGCCGCTCTCGGCTCGGAATACACGCGCGATCCGGAGAAGAAGCTGGTGCTGCTCAACTTTCTTGAGGGTAAGAACGACCCCAGGGTTCCTCCGGCGGTCACGCCCTTCCTCCACGACATGTCTGACGACGTGAAGATCGCCGCGCTCAAGACGCTGGCGCCCCTCAGATACGAGCCGGCGCGAGAGGAGATGTTGCAACTTCTGGTGAGCGACGAGACCGCCCGCCGGGTGCGGATGGCGGCGCTCGCAGCCGTCTCGGAGAGCGAGTTCAAGCTCCAGGACTTCCGGGAGAAGGTGGAGGCGATCCGGCCGGATCCCTACTTCATCGACCGCTCTGGGCTGGTCAAGCTGGATAAGGTCCCGAAGAAGTAGGCGACGACCTAAGGGGGCCTCTCCCACCTCGCCGCCGAGCCGCCTACCCCTGGGGTCCGCGGCGAGGGGGGCCGCTGTTACTCATCAGACAGGCTTGCCGCAACAATCTTGATCGCAAGCTCCTATCCGGGTCTTTGATTGGGCCGACATGGCATCTCCGCCCCGGAACTCGCAGAGCTTGAAGAAGAAGGTCGCCCGTACCGCCACAGTCGTCCCTCTCCGAGCCGCGAAACATTCGCCGAAGGCCGTTTCCGGCTCCGAGCCGGAGACCCAGAAGGTGGAGGCGGTTCTGGCGCAGATGGCTGGCCGGATCGCCGGAGCGGAGAGCGTGGGCCAGGCTCAACGCGAGCAGCTGTCGCTGATCTTCGACTTTCTCAGGCCTCGGGTCTGCTTCATCGCCACCTACGATGAGTCTCGGAACCAGCTGCAAGTCTCCACCGCCCGGGGCCGGAACGATGGGCGGGTGAGCGCCGCCATTCCCGGCGAAGGTCCCTTGGGGCACGCCTTCACTTCGGGCGAGGTGGTGCGCGACGAAGGCGTGGTGGCCGCGCCGCTCTCCGGGCCCGAGGGAAACCTGGGCTGCCTGGTGGTGGTGGATCCCAAGATCGAAGCCTCGGACGATCTGATGCGGGCCCTGACCGCGCAGGTCGCGGCTGCCATGGAAGTGGCTCGGCTGCGGGATCAGACCGTCCGCCATAACAAGGATCTCCAGACCGCTGTGGCCGGCCTTCGGACCCTGGAACGCGGCCGCGACGAGCTGCTCTCCAACGTTTCGCACGACTTGAAGAATCCGCTGACCACCGTGAAAGCCTACGTTGCAATGCTCCGGCGAGCCAAGCTGGGGCCGGTCTCCGACGCGCAGATCCGGGCGTTAGACAGCTGCGAGCGGAGCTCCGAGCGGCTGCTCCGGATGATCAACGACCTGGTGCTGATCACGCGGCTCCGCGCGGGCAAGATGCAGTTGGACGACCGACCCTTCGGCCTGAAGGTGCTCCTGGACGAGCTGCTCAAGCCGTTAGCTCCGTTAGCGGAGCGCGCGGGATTGCAGCTGGTGCTTTCCCCCAGCCCGGAGGTGTTCGTCCGCGGCGACAAGGAGCGCTTGAGCGAGGCGCTCTCCAATCTGCTCGACCACGCGCTGGCCAACGGCAGGTCGGGCGGCAAGGTGACCGTAGCGGTCCGAAGCCACGACTCGGGGCTGGCTGCGGTGGAGATCGCCGGCGACGGCCTGGGCGTGACCGCCGAGGAGGTGGAGCACGCGTTCGAGGGACACTACCGGAAGCGCGCGGTCCGGTCGAAGCATGACGACTCCTCGGCGTTGAGCCTGCCGGTTGCGGCGAAGATCGTTCAGCTGCACGGGGGCCGGATCGAGACCGCTCCGTCGGACGGAAGCTGCGTCCTCCGCGTCTACCTTCCAATGTTCGCAGGCGCGGTGGCGATGAAGACCCTGGCCCAGCCGCCTCGCGCCGGGGATATCCTAATCATCGAGGACGACGCCGACTGCCGGGACGTGCTGCACCAACTGCTGGAGCAGGAGGGCTATCCGGTGACCTCGGCCAAGAGCGGCGCCGAGGGGCGCGCGCTGCTGGCGCAGGCCCGGCCGGCGATGGTGCTCCTGGATCTGCGCCTCTCGGACGAGGATGGCCGCGCCATTCTGCGCTCGATCCGTGAGGACGAGGGGCTTTCCGACCTCCCGGTCTACATCATCTCCGGCGCCAGCGATGTCGGTACGCTCTCCGAGGGGACGGGGCTGGACCGTATCGACGGCTATTTCGAGAAGCCGCTCCAGCTGGACAAGCTGCTCGGCACCCTCGCCTCGGTGGTTCACCGCGAGAACGTGGTTCAGTAGGCGCGCGAAAGAAGACCCGCCCCGGGCACGAAGCCGAGAGCGGGCCCCTTCTACTTTTCCTGCCGACGACTGCCGCCGGGGAGGACCTTAGTGCAGGCCTCCGAGGCAGGCGGTCGCGTAGCAACAGTCAGATTCACTGGGCAAGGCACCACCTCCTTTCTGCGGAAACGAGCTTAACGAGCGCCCTGTTTTCTCGCTACCCGAGCTCTACACAGCGAGAACCCTTGGTTGTCTTCCAGACCCGCGTCGCTGGCCCGGATACTTCTACAGCGTGAGGGAAACGAGGTGCAGGATGTCGAAGGCGAGGGCGGCAAGCGCAGAGATGACCGAGG
>JBGTHI010000239.1:0-1872 GCA_041746295.1 Myxococcaceae bacterium | reverse complement strand
GAAGCGCACAGGATCAAGCCTTCCCAATGCATGCAACCGCTTTGTTCTTGAGCAGATGCGCATGCCTGATCTCCTCCATCTCAAAAACTGATCCTTGGCTGCCTCGGCTTTCCCGACGCGACCTGTGGATCGGACCACTAGAATCACCTTGCGTGAGGGGTGGGGAGGCACCAGAATGCCGGCCCTTATGAGCACTCCTCTTCCCTTCCGTCGCCTCGCCCTCGGGCTCTTCGTTTCATCCCTGCTGACCTCTGCGGCCTGCAACCGCTCGAGCCCCGCCCTCGCGCCTTCAGGCGGCAGTATCGCGCCGGACGCGCCGGTGGCCACGGTGCGCGGCGAGAAGATCACCGCCGGCGAGCTGGACGAGCAGGTCAAGGGGCAGCTGTTCCAGGTTCGTAAGCAGGGGCTGGATCAGCTGATTTCCGAACGGCTTTTGAAGGAGGAGGCCAAGAAGCGCGGCATGAACGAGGAGCAGCTGCTCAAGACCGAAGTTGAGGGCAAGGTTCCGGCCCCGACCGACGCGCAGATCAAGGAGATGTATGATCGCAGCGCCTCGCAGCTCCCGCCCGGTGCCACGATCGATCAGTACCGCGACCGGATCGCCGAGTTCCTGTCCCGCCCCCAAAAGCAGGAGCGGGCGCGGCAGTACTTCGAGCAGCTGCGCAAGGATGCCAACGTGGTGGTGATTCTCTCCGAGCCGCGCAAGGAGGTGGAGGCCAAGGGGCCGGCGCGGGGACCGGAGGACGCCAAGGTGACGATCGTGGAGTTCTCGGACTTCCAATGCCCGTTCTGCAGCCGCGCCCACGATACGGTGGAGCAGGTGATGCAGAGCTATCCGGGGAAGGTGCGGCTGGTCTTCCGCCAGTTCCCGCTCGACTTCCACAAGCAGGCGCCCAAGGCGGCCGAAGCGGCGCTCTGCGCCAACGAGCAGGGCAAGTTTTGGGAGTACCACGATATCCTCTTCAAGAATCAGGAGAAGCTGGAGCCTGCGGAGCTGAAGCTCCACGCTACGGCCACCGGGTTGGACCCGGCCAAGTTCGCCTCCTGCCTCGACGGTTCCAAGTTCGCTGGGGCGGTGAAGTCCGATACCGAAGCGGGCAAGAAGGCAGGGGTCTCCGGAACGCCTGCCTTCTTCATCAACGGCGTGATGCTCTCTGGCGCGCAGCCGCTGGAGGAGTTCAAGCGGGTGATCGATCAGGAGCTGGGCGCTTCCAAGGTCAACTAGGAAAGGACGGCGCAATGGGTGGGGGTGGCCTGACGGCCAAGGTCCGGATCGACGACGAGTCGGCGTCGTTGGAGTTGCCTCGCCGCGCAGTGACCGCCTTCCTGCCCGGGATGGAGTTGTCCTTGGTCTCGATGGGTGGAGACCTCCTGCTCGCGCTGCGGGTGGAGGCCGCCCGCTCCGGCTTCCTGATTGGGAATCTTCGTCCGGGCATTCTGGCGGAGCGACTCGAGAGCCTCGCCTCGTCTCTCCGGAATGGGCGGCTGGTGGTTGCGAGCCCCCGGGGTCGCAAGACCATTAGCTTCCGCGAAGGGCAGGTTACCTTCGCCAGCTCCACCGAGCCGAACGAACGGCTGGGGAGCCTGCTGACGCGGCGGGGCCTCATCTCGGTGGAGCAGCTCGAGCGAGCGCTGAAGGGCGTTCGCCCCGGCCGCAAGCTGGGGCAGGTGATCACCCAATCCGGCTGGATCAGCAGCGCGGTGCTCTATCGGGCGGTGGCCGGGTTGGTCGAGGAGATCGTGGTCAACCTCTTCGAGCTGAAAGAGGGTCACTTTCTCTTCCTGGAGAACGCGACCGCGCCCGATGACGAGGCGCGTCCGGAGCTGCGCACCCGAGATCTATTGGCCGCCGGATTGAAACGGATGGACGAA
>JBGTHI010000238.1:0-4953 GCA_041746295.1 Myxococcaceae bacterium | reverse complement strand
CTCGACGTGCTTGGCCCACGGCTGCCCGTCGGCGGTCAGCGCCTTGCCGTCCATCAGGCCGGCGTCGATCATCCGGCGCGCGACCAGCGGGACGCCACCGGCCTTGTCGAGATCGATGGCGGCGTACTTTCCGCCCGGTTTGAGATCTACGAACAGCGCGGTTCGCTTGCTGACCCGGTCGAAGTCCTCCAGCTCGAGCGGGATGCCCGCTTCGCGCGCGAGCGCGGTCAGATGCAGCACCGCATTGGTGGAGCCGCCCGTCGCGGCCACGCCGGCGATCGCATTCTCAAAGGAAGTCTTGTTGATGATGTCGAGCGGCCTCTGGTTCCTCTTGAGCAGCTCCACCAGCAACGCGCCGGCCTGGCGGGTCGCCTCATCCTTGCGCGGATCTTCCGCGGCAATGGTGGCGTAGCCGACCGGAGACAGCCCCAGGAACTCGAAGGCCAGCGCCATGGTGTTAGCGGTGTACTGACCGCCGCAGGCACCCGCCCCGGGAGAGGCAACGCCCTCCAGTTCTTTGAGCTTCTCCGCCGACATCTTCCCGGCAGAGTGCGCACCCACCGCTTCGAAGACATCCTGGATGGTGACGTCACGTCCCTCGAAGCGGCCGGGCTTGATCGATCCGCCGTACAGCAGCAGCGAAGGGATGTTCAGCCGGAGCAGGGACATCGCCGCGCCGGGCAGGGTCTTGTCGCAGCCCACCAGCGAGACCATGCCGTCGAACAGATAGCCGCGGCCCATCAGCTCCATCGAGTCGGCGATCACCTCGCGGCTCACCAGGGAGGCCTTCATCCCCTGGGTGCCCATGGTGATGCCGTCGCTCACCGCGATGGTATTGAACTCCATCGGCGTGCCGCCCGCGGCGCGGATCCCCTCTTTCACCCGCTCGCCAAGGCGGCGCAGGTGGAAGTTGCAGGGCATGGTCTCGGTCCAGGTGTTGGCGACGCCGATGATCGGCTTAGCCAGATCCTCGTCGGTGTAGCCGATCCCCTTGAGGTAGGCGCGCGCGGGAGCGCGGTTGAAGCCCTGGGTGATGGTCTTGCTGTTCCAGTTGAGCTCGCCCGGCTTCGGCTTGTCTTCGTTAGTCACCACGGGTCAATCCCTCCACTACCGCACTGCCCACCGCCTGAGTGCTGGCGGGGCTCTTTCCCTGAGCAATTTCGCCTGTGAGCACGCCGCGATCGATCGCCCTGTAAACCGAGGTCTCCACCGCCTTGGCCTCGGTCTCCAGCCCAAGCGAATGGCGGAGCAGCATCGCCACACTGAGCAGGGTGCCGTAGGGGTTGGCGATCCCCTTTCCGGCGATGTCCGGCGCGGAGCCGTGGATCGGCTCGTACAGGCCGCGCTTTCCCTCGCCCAAGGAGGCGGACGGAAGCAGCCCGATCGATCCGGAGAGCACCGACGCCTCGTCGGTGAGAATGTCTCCGAACATGTTTTCGGTCACCACCACGTCGAAGTCCGCGGGCCGACGGACCAGGTGCATCGCGCAGGCATCGACCAGCACATGGCTGAAGGACACATCCGGGAATTCGGCCTTCATCACCCGCTCGGTCACCGCCCGCCACAAGCGCGAGGTCTCCAACACGTTGGCCTTGTCTACGGAGGCCAGCCTCTTCTTCCGGCCGCGGGCCAGATGGCCCGCCACGCGGACCACTCGCTCCACCTCCGCCTCGCTGTAGACGCAGAGGTCGGACGCGGAGGTGCCTTCGCGCTTCTTCTCCCCAAAGTAGATGCCCCCGGTTAGCTCGCGGACCACCATCATGTCCACGCCTTCCAGCAGCTCGCTCTTCAATGGAGAGGCGGCCTTGAGGGCCGGGTGGATCGAAACCGGGCGCAGGTTAGCGAACAGCCCCAACCCCTTCCGAAGCGCCAGCAGGCCGCTTTCGGGACGCACCGGCGTGGGCGGATCCCACTTGGGGCCTCCCACCGCCCCCAGCAGCACCGCATCGGCCTGCTTGCAGAGCTCGAGCGTCTTGCTGGGAAGCGCCTCATCTGTGGCGTCGATCGCCGCGCCGCCGATCAGGGCCTCCTCGAGCTCGAAGCTGTGACCGAACCTGTCGCCCACCGCCCTGAGCAGCCGTGTTCCCTGGGCAACGACTTCCGGCCCGACCCCATCCCCCGGAAGAACAACGATGCGCGCCTTCACGCGTGACTCCTGGCGTCTTCAAATGCGGTGATCTTCTCGTCCTGGTTCAGCAGGAAGCCCAGCTCATCGATGCCGTTGAGCATCCGGTAACGAGCGAAGGGATCGATTGGGAACCTGGCCTTCGTTCCATCGGCGAGCCGGAGCTCGGTCCCCTCGAGATCGACCGTCACGGTCATCCCCGGGCTCTCCAGCAGCTTCCGGTGGACCTCGGCCGGCACCACGATCGGCAAGACGCCGTTCTTGGTGGCGTTGTTGCGGAAGATGTCGGCGATCGAGGAGCTGACCACCGCCTTGAAACCGAAGTCGGCCAACGCCCAAGGGGCGTGCTCGCGCGACGATCCGCAGCCGAAGTTGTCGCCGCCCACCAGCACCTGGGCGCCCTTCGCCTCGGGCTTGTTGAGCACGAACTCCGGTTTAGGGCTGCCGTCCTTCTCGTAGCGCCAATCGGAGAAAAGAGCCTTGCCCAGCCCCTCCTTGTCAGTCACCTTGAGAAACCGGGCCGGGATGATCTGATCGGTGTCGATGTTCTGCGTCGGCAGAACCACCGTCTTGGTCGTCAACGTCGTGAACTTTTCCATTTCGACTTACGCCCTTCCCATCTGGCTCGGCGCCATCTCGCGGGGATCGGCGACTTTTCCGGCGATCGCTGCCGCCGCCGCCGTGGCTGGGCTGGCCAAAAACGTCCTGCCCCCCGCCCCCTGACGCCCTTCGAAGTTCCGGTTGCTGGTGCTCACCGCGTACTGGCCCGGCTTGAGCTGATCGCCGTTCATCGCGATGCACATCGAGCAACCCGCCTCGCGCCACTCGGCGCCGGCCTCCTTGAAGATGCGATCCAACCCCTCGCTCTCCGCGGCGTGCTTCACCTCTTGCGAGCCAGGGACCACCAGCATCCGGACCCCACCCGCGACCTTCTTCCCCTTCATCATCGAAGCGGCGAGCCGCAGGTCGGAGATGCGGGAATTGGTGCAGCTGCCAATGAAGACCACGTTTATCGGTTGTCCGAGGAGCTTCTGACCGCCGGTCAGCCCCATGTACTTGAGCGCCCGCTCCAGCGATGCCTTGGCGCTGGCGTCGGAGAGAGCGTCGGGGCTGGGCAGAGTGCCGGTGATCGGCATCCCCATACCCGGGTGGGTCCCGTAGGTGATCATCGGCTCCAGCACGGACGCGTCGATCGTCACCGTGGCGTCGTACCTGGCGCCGGGGTCGGAGGGCAGCGCCTTCCAGCGAGCCACCGCCCTGTCCCATTCTGCCCCTTGCGGCGCGCGTGGACGGCCCCTCAAATAGACAAACGTCGTCTCGTCCGGAGCGATCAATCCCGCGCGTGCCCCGGCCTCGATCGACATGTTGCAGACGGTCATCCGCTCGTCCATCGAGAGCTGACGGATCGCCGAACCGGTGTACTCCAGCACGTGGCCGGTACCGCCGCCGATGCCGATCTGCGCGATGATCGCCAGGATGATGTCTTTGGCGGTGACACCCGGCTTTAGCGTTCCCTCCAGCCGGATTTCCATCGTCTTGGGCCTGCGCTGAGGCAGACACTGGGTCGCCAGTACGTAGCCGACCTCGCTGGTACCGATTCCGAAGGCCAACGCACCGAAGGCCCCGTGGGTGCTGGTGTGGCTATCGCCGCAGACGATGGTGCTACCGGGTAGGGTCAACCCCAGCTCGGGACCGATCACGTGGACGATCCCCTGGTGCGCGTCGCCCAGCGCGTGGATCTCCACGCCGAAGTCGGCGCAGTTCTTTTCCAGCTGATCCAACTGCTTCGCCGCCTCGGGGTCGGTGATCGGGATCTTTCCGCTGCCGTCGCGCGGCGTAGTCGGCGTGGAGTGGTCCATCGTGGCCACCGTCCGCTCAGGCCGGCGAACACGGAGGCCGCGCTCGCGAAGGACACTGAAAGCCTGGGGCGACGTCACCTCGTGAATCAGCTGGAGGTCGACGTAGAGCACCGCGGGGGTCTCCGGCGATTCGGGCGACACCAGGTGGCTGTTCCAGATCTTCTCAAAAAGTGTTCTGGGGCCGGTTTCGGGCGACTGCGAGCTCACGCTGCGTACTCCCTTTCAGAACGCCGGGGGCTGGAGCCCTCTAGCGCGATGCGGTTCAGAGCTTCCAGGAATGCTTCGGCGCTGCCGACAATCACATCGGTATCCAGGGCGCGGGTCCGGATCCGCCGGCCCTTGTGCTCCACCTCGACCGAGACCTCGCCGCGCGCATCTCCGCCCAGGTCGACCCGCGAGACCCGGTAATCGCAGAGCTGCACCCCGGTGATGCCGGTGATCTTCTGGATCGCCTTGAACAGCGCATCCAGCGGGCCGTTGCCGGTCGCGGTGCCCTCGACCTTGCGGCCATCGGAATGCTCCATTGAGACGCGGGCGCTAGGCCCCTCCCCCGGAGCGCCCGCGGCTCCGGCCGAAGTGATGCTCTCCAACGATACCAGCTTCCAGAGGCTCACCCGCTGAGCCGCCCCTTCGCCCTGCATCAGCGCCTCGAGATCGGCATCGCCCACCTCGCGCTTCTGATCGGCCAAGACCTTGAATTGCTCGAAGACCTTGTCCAGTTGCACGTCATCGGGCGTGTGACCCAGGTCCTTCAACCGCTGACGGAGCGAGTGGCGCCCGCTGTGCTTACCCAGCACCAGATGGCTCTTGGGGATGCCCACATCCTCCGGCTTCATGATCTCGTAGGTGCTGCGATTCTTGAGCATGCCGTCCTGGTGAATGCCCGCCTCGTGGGCGAAGGCGTTCTGGCCGACGATGGCCTTGTTGCGCTGCACTTTCAGGCCCGTGATGTGCGACACCAGCCGGCTC